>JBOHPM010000103.1:0-8671 GCA_050731715.1 Candidatus Rokuibacteriota bacterium | reverse complement strand
CGGGGTGCTCCTGCACGACCCGCTCCCAGGCCGCGCGGGCGCGGCCGGCTTCGCGCAGATTGGCGTGACAGAGGCCGATCTTGAGGAGCGTCTCGGCGGCCCGCCCGTTCGACGGGTTGTGATCGAGGACCCGCTGGAACTCGCTCAACGACTGACGCCAGTCCCGCTGGATGTAATAGGCCTCACCGATCCAGTACTGCGCGTTGGCGGCCAGCGAGTGCTTGGGGAACTTGGCGAGGAAATCCAGGAACTCGAGCACGGCCTGACCGTACTCGCGGCTGCGGAAGGCGGCCAGCGCCGTCTGGTACGCGGTCTCTGCCGCAGCCGTGCGCGACGCGCTGTCGCGCCCGGCACCGTCCCGCGGGACGCGCTCGGCGGGCACCGGGGTCGCTGGCCCAGGCGGCACGGCCACGGTTGCCGGACGCGGGCCGGCGTCGACGCGGTTGGACTTCGCGCCATCTTCGACGCTGCCCAGGCGCCCGGTGAGCTTGCGGACGCCGTCCGCCGTCTCGGCGAGGGCTCTCTGCATGCGGGCCACCTCACCCTCCAGCGCTCGCACCCCGGCCCTCAGCGTCACCGCATCGCGGGTGTACTGCTCGTGGGCCTGGCGCAGCGTCTCGAGCTCGGCGCGGAGGGCGCCGGCTTCGGCCTGGAGCTGCCGGACGCTCTGGCCACTCGTTCCGCATCCACTGGTGAGCACGAGCAGCACGGCCACCGTCCAGAGCGTCCGTGTCATGACCCGGACGCACCGGAGCATGCGCGGAAGACGACTAGCCAACATCGCGCAAAGGAATCACGTCGACGCTCTCTCCCTTTGCGATGACTGAGTCGCCGGCCACGACGGCAAGTCCGTCGGCCTGGACCATCGAGGTCAGGATCGCCGAGCCCTGGTCCCCGGTCAGCCGCACCCCATACTCGTCGCCCTCACGGACCAGCGTGACGCGCAAGTAGCCGCGCCGATACCCGGGATTGGCGATGGGATCGAGCGCCCGGGCGCGGATCCGCGGCCGGGCGAGCCGCTCGTGACCGGCCAGCTTGAGCAGGGCTGGCCGGACGAAGAGCTCGAAGGTCACCATCGCGGAGACCGGATTGCCCGGCAGACCGAAGATCAGGCGCCCTTGCAGCGTCCCGAACGTGATCGGCTTGCCCGGGCGCATGGAGACCCGCCACAGGTGCAGCTCGGCCCCGCACCGGGTGAAGGCCTCGCGCACCAGATCCAGCTCTCCCACCGACACGCCGGCCGACGAGACGAACACGTCGGCGGCTTGCCCCCAACGGATGCGCTCCTCGATGGCCTCCAGGCGGTCGGGCGCCACCCCCAGGTTGACCGGTTCCGCGCCGGCCTCGCGTACCTGGGCCAGGAGCGAGTAGGTGTTGGTGTTGGGAATTTGCCCCGGACCTGGCTCGGTCCCGAGATCGGCCAACTCGTCTCCCGTGGAGAGCACAGCCACGCGGGGCCGGCGGTGGACGAGGACAGGCGAGTGGCCGAGTGTGGCGAGCAATCCGATCTCGGCGGCGTGGACGGTCCGCCCCGCCGCCATGACCCGGTCCCCTACCCGCACGTCCTCGCCCCGGGGACGGACGAACGCGCCGGGAGCCACGACGCGCGAGAGACGGACCCGCGCGGCGTCCGCCTCCACGTCCTCCTGGGGCACGACGGCGTCGGCGCCGTCGGGGAGCGGGGCCCCGGTGAAGATCCGGGCGGCCTCGCCGGGGGCCAGGTGGCGGGTGGAGACGGTGCCGGCTGCGATCCGGTCCGTCACCGTCAGCACGATCGGAACGTTCACGGTGTCCGCGGCGCGCACCGCGTAGCCATCCATCGACGAGTTCGGCCAGGGCGGGATCTCGCGGCGGGAGACGACGGGCTCGGCGAGCACGCGGCCCAGCGCCGCGCCGAGGGCGACGCGCTCGGGCTCGAGCGGCCGGGCCCGGGCCAGGATGTGCGCGAGGGCCTCCTCGACGGTCAGCACGGGGCTAGTGTACACGCTCCCACGCGCGGCCGGAGGCGGCAGCCCAGTGGGCTGTCGGCTGCCCTGCTAATGCCGCGAATGCGGGAGATCGAGCACCGGGCGGAAGCGGGCGAAGAACCACCGACGGCTCAGCACGAAGAGTCCGAGGAAGCCCGCGGTGATGAGGAGCTCGCGCCAGCCCAGTGGGAGCCCGGCGCCGGGTAGCACGGAAGGTACGATGACGAGCAGGCGCTCCAGAAAGATCCCCACCAGCCCGAACACCGCCACCACCACCAGCGGGGTGTGCCGCTGCGGCGGGCGGCCGGTCAGGCGCTTGAGCAAGTAGAGAAAGGGGATCAGCCAGCCCACGATCATCACGACCCAGGCCAGCGTCTGCCAGGGTTGGACGAAAAATCGGCGGGCGACGAACCGGGTCTCGATGGGTACGTTGCCATACCAGATCACCAGGTACTGCGACCAGAAGAAGTACATCCACATGATCGACAGGGCGAACTGCAGCTTGGCCACGTCCTGCACGGCCTCGGGCGGGACCGCGGCCAGCCCCCGGGCATTGGCGCGCACGGTGAGAATCGCCAGGAGCGCGAAGCCCGTGTAGAGGGTAGACACCACGAAGTACCCTCCGAAGAGGCCGCTGTACCAGATGGGGTCGAGCGACATCACGAGGTCGAAGCCCCACAGCGACACCGTGACCACCCACAACATCAGGAGCACGACCGCCAGTCGATTGCGCCGGCCCCGCTCCACCTCGTCCCTCGGCTGCCCGGGATCCCGCAAAAGCAGGCGCACGAAGGCCAAGGCCACCAGGAACAGCGCGGCGGCCGCGACCAGGGTGCGGGCCCAGAAGAACGGCGTGTTGAGCCAGGCCGCTTTCACGGGCACCGGTCGGGTGACCCAGGAGTACAGCTCGACCCGCCCGGCGAAGAGGATCAGCAGCAGCACGAAGGCGGCCGGCAAAAAACCCGCCGTGGTGAGGGCGATGCGACGAACGCTCGGCGACCAGCGGGCTTCGGTGAGCTGCATCATGCCGGCGATGGCCGGCCCGGTCACGGCGAGCCCCGCCCAGAACACGAGGTTGGCCAGGTACACGGACCACACGCGAGGGGCGTCGGCCGAATTCACCCCGAGCAGGAACGCCAGAGCGCCCAGCGCGGCCAGCCCGCCCCAGACGATCGTCATCGGGCGGCGGCCAGGCTCCGGAGGTAGTTGACGAGGTGCCAGGCCTCCTCGGCGGAGAGCGCCTCGACATACCCGGGCATGACGGCCCCCCCGGCCAGGATGTAGCTGTGCCAGTAGCCGTCCGTGCGCTGGCGCTGCAACTCGGCGCTGGTCAGATCGGGCGGCGGGATGAACTTCACCGCCACCGGCCCCGTCACGCCGCCCTTGGCCTCCGGGCCGTGGCACGGCGCGCAGAAGGTGGTGTAGTGCTGCTTGCCGATGGCCACCGAGGCCGACGTCATCTTGACCGGGTTGGCCCGCTTCGCGGCGACGTCCCGCAGCTCGCGCGGCAGGATCAGCTCACCGCCGCGCGGCACCACGCCGGCCGGCATCGGAAACACTCGCTCGCCCGGCAGCACTCGGGCCGTCTCCGACATGTTGTGCATCCAGCGGTAGCCGATGACCGCCACCATCAGGGCGCCGCAGCCGGCCACGATGAGGAGGACCAGGATGAAGACGTACTTCACGCCCGCACCTCCTCGGCGCCGGCCGCGCCCAGGATCTGGCGAACCGATGCGGCGCGCTCGGGCGCGCAGTGCACGCTCACCCCGAAACGATCGTTGGTGAACCGCGGATCGAAGGCCGCCGACGAGCGCAGGCGCGGCAGCCGGGCCAGCACGACCAGGCCGATGAGGGTGGCCACGCCCCCGAAGAGGATCATCATCTCGAAGGCGATGATGAAGAACGGCGGCAGGGACGAGCCGCCGATGCTCCCGCCGGAGTCGAGCTGGAGCCACTTGCCTCCGGTGACCAGCCCCCACACCAGCGAGGTCCAGATGGTGAGGAGGAAGGCCGAGACCACGCCGGTCAGCCCGCCCAGCATGGTGAACAGACGGACCCGACTGACCGGCCGGTCGCGCTCGAGCACCTCCTCGATCTCGTGGACGGGGGCCGGCGAATAGACGTCCACGTCGTGGTAGCCCTTGGCTCGGAGCTCCTCCAGGGCCTGCACCGTGGTATCCACGTGGGCGAAGACGCCGACGACGATCTCAGTGGCCGCCATGGCTCTCATGCTTCATGGGCAGGGGCAGGGTCTCCTTCACCTCCACGATCGAGAGCGAGGGCATGACCCGGATGAAGCCAAGAAAGAGGATGAAGAACCAGGCAAAGCTGCCCACCACGATCAGCGTATCGGTCAGGGTCGGCACGTAGATGCCCCAGGCGTACGGGTAAAAGGCGTGAGCCAGCGAGGGCACGATGATGTTGAAGCGCTCGAACCACATCCCGATGAGCACGAGAATGGAGACGATGTACAGCATGGTCGGGCTCGTGCGGGCCCGGCGCCAGAACAGGACGAGCGGCGCGATGCAGTTGCAAAAGTACATGAGCCAGAGCGCCCAGGCATAGGTCTGGGTGACCTTCCAGAACAGCGAGGCTTTCTCGAAGTGGTCACCGCTGTACCAGGTGGTGAAGATCTCGCAGATGTAGAAGTACGTGAGCACCAGTCCGGTGACCAGGATGAGCTTGCCCATGGCGTCGAGGTGCTTGTCCTGGATGTAGGCGTGGAGCCCGAAGTAGTGCCGCATGGGCAGGATGAGGACCAGGACCATGGCGAATCCCGAGAAGATGGCGCCGTCGACGAAGAAGGGCGCGAACAGCGTGGAATGCCAGCCCGGGACCAGGGCCATGGCGAAGTCCCAGGACACCACGCTGTGCACGGACAGCACGAGCGGGGTGGCCAGCGCGGCGAAGAGCCCATAGGCCCGCCGATAGTGACGCCACTGCGAGTGCGAGCCCTCCCACCCGAGCGACAGCATTGCGTAGATGCGCCGGCGCCATCCCGTGGAGACATCCCGCAGCGCCGCAATGTCGGGGACCAGCCCCACGATGAAGAACACGGTGCTGATGCTGAGGTAGGTCGAGATCGCGAACACGTCCCACACCAGCGGGGAGCGGAAGTTGGGCCACAGCTCGCGCTGGTTGGGATAGGGCAGCAGGTAATAGGCGAACCACATCCGCCCGGCGTGGATCAGGGGAAACAGTCCCGCCGTCATCACGGCGAAGATGGTCATGGCCTCGGCAGCCCGAAAGATGGGGGTGCGCCAGCGGGCCCGGAACAGGTAGAGGATCGCCGAGATCAGCGTCCCCGCGTGCCCGATGCCGATCCAGAACACGAACGAGGTGATGTACATCGCCCACATCTGGGGCGCTCGCTTGCCGGCCGCACCCATGCCGATCCAGATCTGCCACGTCCAGGCCAGGATGCCGGCGGCCAGAATGAGGCCCACGACGCACATCCACGCGAAGTAGAGGTTGCCGGGCGGGGCCAGGGTGCGCAGGACGTCCCGGGTGACGTCGGAGAAGGTCGGCGACTCCGGGCCGCGTCCGACGACGGCGCTCACGCGTGATCCCTCACGACCTTCTTGAGGTAGGCCACCGACGGCCGCGTGCCGATCTCCTCGAGCACGTGATAGGCCCGGGGCGAATGGGCCAACCGGGAGACCTCGCTCCGGTCGTCCTTGAGGTTTCCGAAGGTGATGGCCTGGGCCGGGCACGTCTGCTGGCAGGCCGTCTGGATGTCGCCGTCCCGCACCAGGCGTCGTTCGTCGCGCGCGCGATCCTTGCCGGCCACGATGCGCTGGATGCACATCGTGCACTTCTCCATGACGCCGAGCTGACGCACGGTGACGTCGGGGTTGAGCTGGATCTCGAGGGGGGCCGGGAGCTCGTAGTTCCACCAGTTGAAGCGGCGCACGTGATAGGGACAGTTGTTGCCGCAGTAGCGGGTACCCACACAGCGGTTGTAGACCTGGCCGTTCAATCCCTCGTCGGTGCGATAGGCGGCGAACACCGGGCACACCGGCTCGCAGGGCGCGACCTCGCAGTGCTGGCAGAGCATGGGCAGGAACAGGTTGTGGGGATGCGAGGCTGGGCCTTCGGCCCAGCGCTCGATCCGCAGCCAGTGCAGCTGCCGACCGTAGGCGCAGTCGGCCTTGCCGGTGACCGGCACGTTGTTCTCGGCCTGGCAGGCCACCACACAGGCCTGGCAGCCCACGCAGCGGTCGACGTCGATGGCCAGACCCCAGCGGTACCCCGGATACTGCTGGGGCGGGTACAGGCTGATGAAGTCGTGCGGCTTGCGCTTGCCGCGCAAGGCCTCCTCGCGTGCGGTGCGCAGGCCCACATGCTGGGCGATCTCGCGGTGATCCTGGTCATGGGTGGCCTGCAAGATCGCCAGGGGCCGCCGGCCGCCGGTCCGACTCAGCGTCACCTTCACGCCGAGGAAGACCGCGCCACCGGACAGGGGGTCGGGGCTCCCGCCGAGGAGGACCAGGGGGCTCATCGACGTCGGGGGCGGCGCCACGTACTTCTGGGCGAGGTGATAGCCGGCGTAGCGGTGTCCGATGGGGATTGCGACGGCGCCGGGATGCAGCGTGGCCGAGACGTACGCTGGGAGCTCGAGCGCACCGTGGGGCGACGTGACGCGCACGACGTCCCCGGCCCGGATGCCGAGCCTGGTCGCCGTCTCCGTGGGCACCTCCACCCAGCCGTCCCAGACCGCCTGGGTCATCGTGTCGGGTGCCTCGTGCAGCCAGGCCGCGCCCGCGCTCCGCCCGTCATAGAACCTGAACGAGGGATAGGCCAGCAGCGTGAGGCCTGCCGCGTCCCCCTCGAGCTTGGGGCGCCCCGCCTCGACCGCGCTGACCTTCGCGGTCACGGCAACCGCCGGCACCTGCCCCCAGATGCCGCCCCGCTGCAGCGCCCGCTCCCAGCCGTTCGGGTCGGCCTTGACGAGCGGTTCCCACCTGGACTTGAGGTATTGCTCGAAGCTACTCCACGGCAGCGGGCCCTTGCCCTCCTCGCTGCCCAGCACGCTCCGGCCGACCCGCAGCAGGGCCTCGCCGATCGGCAGGGCATCGCGGACCGGCGACATGGTCGGCTGCAGGAGCCCGAGCACGCCGTCACGTGGGGCGTAATCCCCCCACGCTTCCAGCCAGTGGACATCGGGCAGGACCAGATGGGCCAGCGCCGTCGTCTCGTCCGGCTGGGCGGCGAACGACACGACCAGGGGCACCTTCGCCGCCGCCTCCGCGAACTTGAGCCCGCCGGGAAGCGTGAAGGCCGGGTTGACGCGCGGGCCGAGGAGCAGCACCTCCACCTCACCCTTGGCCATGGCCGAGACCAGCGCCGCCACCTCGGCGTAGGGCGTGACCTTCCCGTACGCGAGGTCCGGACCGAACATGAGGGTCCGGCCCGGCGCGCCGACGGCGGCGTTCAGTAAATTGATGGCCACCAGCGTGGCGGTGGCGTGAGTGCCGGTGACCGCGACGCCACCTCCGACCGCCAGTCCGGGCTTGGCGCGGCCGAAGACGGCGGCGATGTGCCGGATCGTGTCGACCGGGACACCGCTCTCCTCGGCCACTGTTTTCACGTCGATCCCGGCGACCGCCTCGGCGAACCGGCGCTCGGCGCGGCCCTCGTCCACCATCACCTTGAGCACGGCCAGGGCCAGCAGCCCTTCCGTGCCGGGGGCGTTGCGCACCCACTCGTCGGCGTTGGCGGCCGTGAGCGACTGGCGGGGCTCCACCTGGATGACGGTCCCGGCCCGCCCCGCGCTGAAGCCGTGCATGCGCGAGAAGCCCCCGACGTGCTCCACGTTGGAGAGCCAGGTCTCCACGAAGTCGGCCCCGAAGGACAGAACGACCTCGGCCTCGCCGAACGCGTAGTGCGGGATGGCGTCCCGGGCAAACACGATCCGGCTGGCGGCCCGGACCGCCTCGTAGCCGAACGGCTCGAAGGTGACGCGCGGGCGCGTGCCCAGTGTCTGCGTCCACCGATCCATCAACGCACCGACGCTGCCGCTCTCCAGCTGACTGACCAGGGCCACGCTTCGGCCTCGACCAGCTGCCCTCAGATCGCTGATCCTGGCCGTGACCGATTTCAGGGCCTCGTCCCAGCCGACCGGCGTGAGGGCGCTTCCCGCGCGACGCTGGGCGCCGGCGAACCGATCGGGATGGTAGAGCTGCTGCAGCGCGGCCTGCCCACGGATGCAGAGGGCGCCCCGGTTGACGGGATGGTCGGGATTGCCTTCCAGCTTCACGACCCGGCCTTCCCGGTTGCGGGCAATGACCCCGCAGCCGGCCGGGCACTCGCGGCACACCGTGGCGAACCAGGCGGCCACGCCAGGAATGATCTGTTCGTTGGGCACCACCATCGGCAGCAGTGTCTCGGCCGATTGCTGGCAGCCGGCCACCGCGGCCGCGGTGCCCGAGACTCCGACGATCTTGAAGAAGTCACGCCGGTGCATTCAGACCCTCAGTGGTGGCACGCGATGCAGTCCAGGGGCGCCCGGGTGCCCCGCGTGGCATTTTCCCGGCGGTGACACTCCAGGCACCACCCCATGGAGAGCGGCGGGGGGGCAGGCCGGAATCCGACGAGGGTGAGCAGGTCGTGGTCGAGCCGGGGACCGGTCGTGGCCCCCACGGTCGTCATGGTCTCGACGGGCCCGTGGCACGTCTGGCAGCGCACCTCGGCCCGCACGTGGG
>JBOHPM010000102.1:0-8698 GCA_050731715.1 Candidatus Rokuibacteriota bacterium | reverse complement strand
GCGCTTCTACTGCGACATGCTGGGCTGCACGGTGGACCACATCAATGAGCCCATCAAGCTGGTGCAGCTGCGTTTCGGCGAGCAGCTGATCGACTTGCTGCCGGAAGCGGTCGGCGCTCCGCGTGGCGGGCTCGATCACTTCTGCCTCTCGATCCGCTGTGACGACCTGGGTAAAGTCGCCGACGAGCTGCGCCGGCGCGGGGTCGTGGTGGATGGCAACGTGGTGAGCCGCCGGGGCGCGTACGGTCAGGGGCCGTCGATCTACATCCGGGATCCCGACGACTACCACATCGAGCTCAAGCCCCGTTCATGAAGTTGGAGGGGGCGCGTCTCGCGCCCCCCCCAAAACTCCCCGTTCGGTTGGCGGCCACACCCGGCCCCCTCCAATCGTTCGCGTGAGGTGCTCCACCTGCGATTTAGCGCCAGTGGCCCGGTACCCAGACCCAGTAGTGGCCGGTCCAGGCATGGAAGCCGGGCACCCAGGCTCGGCGCGGAGCCACGAACACCGGAACCTGAGGCGCCACGACCACGGCCCTGGGCACTACGAACACAGGCCGGTGGAAGTGGCCGTGCTTGAGACCGTAGTTGAAATGGCCGTGCGCGGGCTTGCCCCAGTGCGCCCAGTGATCGACCGGCTTGGGGAAGACGCTGGGCCGGTGTTCGAAGCCTACTGAGCCCGCCTGGACCGGGGAAACCGCGAGGGCCAGGGCCGCAACGACCGCGAACGCGACGGCAAAGAGCGTTTTCATCGTCCTCCTCCTGACCTACAATGACGCCTCACGCCCCTTATGACGGGGGTCGTCCGGCCAGTATTTACAGCCGGGGCTGTCGGGCGCAGCACGGAGGGTGCCATGAAGATCGACGTCTTCCCCCACATCCTGCCCCGCAAGTACTTCGATCGCATGCTGGAGGTCGCGCCGCGGGGCATGCACATGCAGAAGCGCATCTCCGGGATCCCGGTGCTCGTCGACACCGACTTGCGATTTCGCATCATGGACCGGTATCCCGACTATGTGCAGGTTCTCACGCTGGCCGCCCCGCCGATCGAGGTCGTCGCGGGCCCCGAGCGGAGCCCGGAGCTGGCCCGGCTGGCCAACGACGAGATGGCGGCGCTGGTGGCCCGGCACCCCGATCGCTTCCCGGGCTTCGTGGCCTCGCTGCCCATGAACAACCCCGACGCCGCGCTGGGCGAGATCGACCGCGCCCTCGACCAGCTCGGGGCGACCGGGGTGCAGGTCTTCACCAACGTGAACGGCCGGGCGCTCGATCTGCCCGAACATTTACAGATCTTCGAGCGGTTGGCCCAGCGGCGACTCCCGGTCTGGATCCACCCGGCCCGATCGGACCGGGTGGCCGACTATCCCAACGAGCCCCGCTCGAAGTACGACCTCTGGTGGGCCTTCGGGTGGCCGTACGAGACGTCCATCGCCATGGGGCGGCTGGTCTTTTCCGGTATCTTCGACCGTCATCCCGACCTCGTGGTCATCACCCACCACCTGGGGGCCATGGTCCCCTTCTGCGAGGGGCGCATCGGCGGCGGGCTCGACCAGCTCGGCTCGCGCAGCGACGATCCCGACGACGGCGCCGCGCTCAAGCGGCTCAAGAAGCGGCCCGTCGACTACTTCCGGATGTTCTACGGCGACACGGCGCTCTTCGGGGCCTGGCACGGGATGGAGTCGGGCCTGGCCTTCTTCGGCGCCGATCACGTGCTGTTCGGCACCGACATGCCGTTCGACCCCGAGAAGGGCCCGGGCTTCATCCGCGACACGATCGCGGCCATGGAGCGGATGCGGGCCAGCGCCGAGGACAAGGCCAAGATCTACGCGGGCAACGCCCAGCGGCTGCTGCGGCTGCGCCGCTGAGCGCGCCCGGGCTAGCTTCGCTCGAGCACGTAGAGGTGGGGCAACATGTCGACGTAGATGTTGCCCTCCACCGCGTACTCGCCCTGGCGCGTCTTCTGGAGTCCGCGCACCCAGGGCTTGAGCGCGGCCCAGCGCACCACCCACGCCACCGGGACGTAGCCCACGTCGGTCTGGAGGATCTCCTCGGCCTTGAGGTAGTGCTGCAGGCGCTTGCCGGGATCGCGGGTGTCGCGGCCGAGCTCCAGCTCCCGGTTGAACGCGTCGTGGCTCCAGGCCTGGCGCTTGCCGGTCGGGCGCTTGCCGTAGAAGGTGTCGAAGTACTCATTGTGGGGGTCCGGGTAGTCCATGAACCAGCGCAGCCACACGAACTGGAACTCGTGCTTCCACAACCGCTCGCGGAACACGCGCGGGTCCAGCACCTCGAGCTCGGTGTGCATGTTGAGGTGCTCGAGCAGAACCGCCTGGACGGCCTGGGCCAGCGGCCGGGAGCCGCGCGCCTCGTCGCGCATGGTCAGCGTGATCCGCGGCCAGTTCCGCCCGCCCTCGAAGGGCGTGCCCTTGAGCTGGGCCAGGGCCAGCTTGGGATCGAAGCGCTGCAGCGCCTTGATCCTGGGGTCGTCGGTGGCCCCGGGAAACCCGGGGGGGATCATGGCGTGGGCGGCGATGGCGAAGCCCTGGGCTACCTTCACCAGATTGTCCCGGTCGATGGCGTGGGCGACGGCGCGCCGCACCTTTAGGTTGTCGAATGGCGGCCGGGTGACCTGGGGGATCAGGTACCAGGTCCCGGGGAAGGGATAGCGGAACACCTCGGCCCCCGTCCGGGGATTGGCCTGCATCCGCTTGAGGTCGCTCGGCTGGAGCGAGGTCATGTCGATCTCGCTGTTCTCGTAGGGCAGCGCGCCCGATGCGGTGGGGATGATCGGGATGACGACCTTCTGCAGCGTCACCTGGCGGGCGCCGTAGTAGTGGGGGTTCCGGCCGAGCACCATGACCTTGTTGTGCTCCCACCGCTCCAGGACGAAGGGCCCGTTGCCGACGATGTTGGCTGCCTCGGTCCACCGGTCGCCGTGCTTCTCGACGGCCCGCCGGGGCGCTGGCAGGGCGGCCAGGAACGCGGCCAGGATGGGAAAGTAGGCGCGCGGGCCCTCCAGCGTGGCCTCCAGCGTCCAGTCGTCGCGGGCCCGCACGCCCACCTGGGCCGCGTCGACCTGCTTCTTGTTGAAGGCCTCGCCGTTCTTCAGATCGTAGAAGAACGTGGCGTAGGGGGAGGCCGTGGCGGGGTCGAGCTGCCGCTTCCACGACCACTCGAAGTCGCGAGCCGTGCAGGGCGTGCCGTCCGACCACTTCGAGTCCCGCCGCAGCACGAACACCCACTGGGCGCCGTCCCGGTGGGCGGTGACCTTCGTGGCCAGGTCGGCCACGGGCTCGTGGTCGGCGTTGAACTTGAGCAGGCCGGCGAAGAGTGCGGGGACGCCGTCGCAGAACATGTCCTTGTTGAAGTCGTGGCTGGTGGGGTCGGCCGGCCACCAGCCGCCCCCGCCGTAGCGGAAGATCTGCTCCCGGGCCAGCCGCTCACCGGGCGCCAGCTTCGGCGCCGCCACCGTCCCGCCCGGGCGCACCAGCGGTCCCGCCGCGGTGAGGACCGCGGCCAGGGCCAGGAACTGACGCCGGCCCACGTGGATCGTGGCCAGCCGCTCGGCGAGCAGGTCGAGCTGGCGATCGTCGATCATTGTAACGGGGTCCGCGAGGCCGGCTCGGGCCGTGGGTGGCCTGCTCCAGGCGCTCGTGGCTTCATTGTAACCGCGGGTCCAGCGCATCACGGACGCCATCGCCGAGGAAGGTGAAGGCCAGCATGGTGATGGCGATGGCGATCGAGGGGAACACGCACAGGTGCCAGGCCGACCGCAGATACTGCTGCCCTTCACCGACCATCTGGCCCCAGGACGGGGTGGGCGGATTGATGCCGACGCCGATGAAGCTCAGCGCGGCTTCGGTGAAGATCGCCTCCGGGATGCCCAGCGTGACCACCACCACGATGGGCGTCAGCGCATTGGGCAGGACGTGGCGCAGGAGCCCACGGCCCCCGCCCACGCCCAGCGCGCGCGCGGCCTCCACGAACTCCCGCCGCTTGAGCGCCAGCACCTGGGCCCGCGTCTGCCGGGCGATGCCCACCCAGCCGGTGAGGCCGATGGCGATGAAGATGTTGGTGAGCCCGGCGCCCAGCATCGACATGACCAGGATCACGAAGAGCAGCCGGGGGAAGGCGTACATGACGTCGATGAGCCGGGTGAGGAGGACGTCCGTGCGTCCCCCCAGGTAGCCGGACAGCGCGCCGATGGGCACGCCGATGAGCACCACGATCAGCTGGGCGCCCAGCCCCACCAGCATCGAGATGCGGGCGCCGTGGATGAGACGGGAGAGCAGATCCCGTCCGACCTGGTCGGTGCCGAGCAGGTGATCGGCCGACGGCCCCTCGGCCAGCCGGTCGAAGTCGGTCTTGGTGTAGGGATAGGGCGCCAGCACGTCGGCGAGCAGCGCGAGCAGGCACAGGAGCGCCACCACCGCGCCTCCGGCGACGGCCAGCCGGTTCCGGCCCAGCCGCCGCAGGGCGTCGCGGGCGAGGCCCCCGGTCATCCCGTCGCGGGCTCGGCGCCCAGCCGGATGCGCGGGTCGAGCACGCCGTAGAGCAAGTCGACCACCAGGTTCATGACGGCGAGGAAAGCTCCGTACGTGAGCACCACCGCCATGATCATGGGGTAGTCGCGCCCGGTCATCGACTCCACGAAGAACCGGCCCAGGCCCGGCACGCGGAACACCGCCTCCACGAAGAACGACCCGGTGCCGATCGCGGCGAACATGGGCCCCAGCAGGGTGACGATGGGGACCAGGGCGTTCTTGAGCGCGTGCTTGAAGATCACGCGGCTTTCGGACAGGCCCTTGGCGCGGGCCGTCTGCGTGTAGTCGGCCCGGATCACCTCGAGCATGCTGGCCCGGGTGAAGCGGGCCACGATGCCCATCGGGGCCGCCGCCAGCGTGATGGTGGGCAGCACCCACGTCCGCGGCGAGTCCCAGCCGCCGGTAGGGAAGAGGGGGATGACGAAGGCGAAGAGCACGATCAAGAAGACGGCCAGGACGAAGTTCGGGATGGCCAGGCCGACCGTGGCCAGCGTGACCGAGACGTAGTCCCACAGCCGGTTCTGGTGGACGGCGGCCAGCACGCCGAGGACGAGGCCGCCCGCCACCGCGAGCACGAAGGCCAGGCTGCCCAGCACGAGCGATACGGGCAGGGCCCCGGCGATGATCTCGCGCACGGTGCGCGTGCGATACACGAAGGACTGGCCGAAGTCACCCTGCACGGCCTTGACCACGAAGATCGCGAACTGCTCGTGGAGCGGGCGGTCGAGCCCGTAGGCTGCGGCCAGCCGCCGCTGGGCCTCGGGCGACAGCGGATTGGCGCCCTCGGACACCGGGTCGAGCGGGCTGCCCGGCGTGGCGTGCATCACGAGAAACGTCACCAGGGCCATGGCCAGCAGCGTGGGAACCAGCCAGAGGACGCGGCGCAGAGCGTACGTCAGCACGGGGGAGCTTCGCGATACAAGTCTGCGGCAGTATTGGTGGTCGCCGACGGGAAAGTCAAGTTTAGGGAGGAGGCTGGCGCCTCCCGGCGGGGCCCCCTACAATACGCGTGACAGGGGTGGGTGGTACCGCCTCAGGAGGGCCGAAGCGATGCGCAAGCGGGCGTCCGTGGAGAGCGTGGCCGAGGCCTATCTGGAGCTGCTAGCCGCTCGGCGGATCGACTACTTCTTCGGCAATGCCGGGACTGACTTCGCCCCCATCATCGAGGCCTACGCCAAGCGCGAGGCCCAGGGCCAGGTCGTGCCGCGGCCGATCACCGTGCCCCACGAGACTCCCGCCGTGGCCATGGCCCACGGCTACGCCATGGTGACGGGGCGGCCGCAAGTGGTGATGGTCCACGTGACCGTGGGGACGGCGAACGCGCTGAGCGGGCTCATCAACGCCTCGCGCAGCCGCGTGCCGATTCTCATGACGGCCGGCCGCACGCCGATCACCGAGGGAGGCGTGCCCGGCGCGCGCAACCGCCACATCCACTGGGCCCAGGAGTCGTTCGACCAGGCGGGTATGGTGCGCGAGTACGTGAAGTGGGATTACGAGCTGCGCACGGGCGGCCAGCTCGAGACGGTGGTGGATCGGGCCCTGGCCGTCGCCCAGAGCGCCCCGGCGGGGCCCGTCTACCTCACGCTGCCCCGCGAGGTGTTGGCCGAGCGCCTGGCCGACGTGGAGTACTTCGATCCCACCCGTCTGGTCCCGGCCGCCCCCCAGGTCGCCGACCCCGCAGCCGTCGAGGAGGCGGCGCGCCTGCTCGTCGCCGCGCGCAGCCCCATCGCGATCGTGAAGTCGTCGGGCCGCGATCCGGCGGCGCTGGCGCCGATGGTTGCGCTGGCCGAGGCGATCGGCATGCCGGTCTTCGAGCAGGCCTCGACCCACCTGTGCTTCCCCCAGACGCATCCGCTCTTCGCCGGCGGTGATCCGGCGCCCCACTTCGCCCAGGCCGACGCTATCGTGGTCGTGGAGGCGGACGCCCCGTGGTTCCCCGACCTCAAGGCGCCCCGGCCCGAGACCCCGGTGATCCAGGTCGGGGAGGACCCGCTCTTTTCACGCTACCCGATTCGCGGCTTCGCCGGGGACGTGGCGCTGGCCGGCGCCCCCCGGCTCACCCTGGCGGCGTTGACCGAGGCCGTACGGCGGGCCGGGCTCGACGCACGCCTCGTGGCCGAGCGCCGGGCCCGGTGGGCGGCCGAGCACGGCCGGCGCACCGAGGCCGCGCGGGGCCAGGCCGAGCGCACCCGTAGCGACCGTCCCATCGACATGGCCTGGCTCTCCCGCTGCGTGGGCGACGTGCTCGACGAGGGCACGATCGTGGTCAACGAGTACGACCTCGATCTCGCCCAGACGCGGCTGGACACGCCGGGCTCGTACTTCAGCCAGTCTCCGGCCTCCGGGCTGGGCTGGGGGCTCGGGGCCGCGCTGGGGGCGAAGCTGGCCGCGCCCGAGCGCACGGTCGTGTGCTGCGTGGGCGATGGCGCCTACCTCTTCGGAGCCCCGACCGCCGCCCACTGGGTCTCCCGCGCCTACAACCTGCCCGCGCTCTTCGTGATCTTCAACAACCGGGCGTGGAACGCGGTGAAGCGCGCCGTCTCCTCGCACGCGCCTCAGGGCTGGGCCGTACGCACCGCATCGATGCCGATGAGCGACCTGGACCCGGCGCCCGACTACGAGCTGATCTGCCGGGCCTGCGGCGGCTGGGGCGAGCGCGTGGAGGACCCCGCCGCGCTCCCCGACGCGCTGGCCCGGGCCCTGCGGGTGGTGCGCGAAGAACGCCGGCAGGCGCTGCTGAACGTGATATGCAAGAAGCCATGACGGTGGGAGTGACCGCATGACCACGGAGCTCGTGGGCCGGATGATGGACGGCTCCATCCCCTACAGCATGAAGGGGGTGCTGAGGAAAGCCGGCCTGCTCGGGGGCGGCCACGTGGGCCAGGACGCCAAGATCGAGCAGCTCAGCCGCCTGCCCCTGTTCGAGGGCTGCAGCCAGCGCCAGCTCCGCGCCCTGGCCCGCATCACCGAGGTCCGCGAGCTGCCCGAGGCGACCGTCCTGGCCCGCACCGGGGATCAGGGCAACGAGTTCTTCCTGATCCTCGACGGTCGGGTGCGGATCGACGTCTCTCCCCGCAAGCGCGCCCATCTGGGTCCAGGCGAGTTCTTCGGCGAGATGAGCCTGCTCGATGGCGGGCCGCGCTCGGCTACCGCGGTGGCCGAGACGGGCGTCCGGCTCCTGGTGATCGGCCGGCGTGACTTCGCGGTGCTGCTGGCCAAGGTGCCAGATCTCACCCGTCACCTGCTGGTCATCCTCTGCCGCCGGCTCCGGCAGGCCGACCAGACGCCGCGCGCCTGACCGCCGCCGGCATCCTGCCCCGCGTTCCCCTCGAAGGCCGCTACGTCCGCCTGGAACCCCTCGCCGTCGGCCACGTGCCCGGGCTGCTCGCCGTGGCCCGGGGGCCGCGGGAGACCTTCGCGCTCACGACGGTACCCCCTGATGAGCCAGCCATGCGGCAGTACGTCGAGAGCGCGCTCAGGGATCAGGCTGCCGGCCGAGCCCTGCCTTTTGCCACGGTCGATCGGCGCGCGAACCGGGTGGTCGGCTCGACCCGGTTCGGCAACATCGAGTTCTGGGCGTGGCCGCCGGGCAGCCCGCACCAGCGCGGGGAGGATCTTCCCGACGTCGTGGAGATTGGCTGGACCTGGCTGGCTGGCGACGTGCAGCGCAGCGGCATCAACACCGAGGCCAAGCTCCTCATGCTCACGCAGGCCTTCGAGGGCTGGCGCGTGCATCGCGTGAGCCTCATGACCGACGCCCGCAACACGCGCTCGCGGGAGGCGATCCTGCGCCTGGGCGCCCGCTTCGACGGCGTCCTGCGCGGGTCGCGCGTGGCCGCTGACGGCGGTATTCGCGACACGGCCGCCTACTCAATCGTCGAGGCGGAGTGGCCGGAGGTGAAGGCGGGACTTCTGGCCCGTCTCCGCTGAACGTGTAGTTCGGCTGCACCTCATCCAACCGCCGGCCCTACTCGATCACCTGGTCCGCCTGGAGCAACAGTGACGACGGTATCGTGACGCCGAGGGCTTTGGCAGTCCGAAGTAGGGTCGAGGACTGGCGCAAAGCTCCGTAGGCTCCCCTTGGCTGTATCCGCCGTTTCCAGCTTCGTGCCCGTTTAGGTTCGCCGTAAGCCGTTTCCAGCCCCCGCCACCTCAAACCC
>JBOHPM010000101.1:0-8708 GCA_050731715.1 Candidatus Rokuibacteriota bacterium | reverse complement strand
TCACACGGCCGTAGAGGGCACCGTCGACCTCGACCAGCGGGGCCATGGAGCAGGCGAAGAAGCAATCGGCGGCCTCCAGCGTGAGCTCGCGGCCCTCCCCCGTTTCTCCGGGAGTGGCCTGCCAGCGTCCGGCGATCCCGTCGAGCAGGGCGGAGCCTCCCAATAACGCGCAGGACACTCCGGTACAGACGCGGACGTGGTGCCGACCGTGCGGCGTCAGACGTAGCTCCGGGTAGTGGGTGGCGACCCCCCACACCTCGCTGACCGGCACGCGCAGGTGTGAGGCCACCTCGGCCAGCGTCGCCTCGGACAGGAAGCCGACCGATCGCTGGGCGGCCTGCAGCGCGGGCAGCAGCGACCGGCGTTCCCGGGGAAAAGCGGCGAGCACGCGCGACAGCACCTCGGCGGTCACTGGCGACCGTTCAGGGGTGCCCCGGCGCCGCCGGCCTCAGGGGCTCGACCCGCACGGCGCATACTTTGTACTCGGGAATCTTCGAGCCAGGATCGAACGCGGAATTGGTGAGAAAGTTCGCGGCAGACTCTTCGAGCTTCACGAACGGGATGAAGATCGCGCCCGGCTGGACGGCGTCGGTGAGCCGGGTGTAACCGGTCAGCTCACCGCGGCGCGAGATCACCCGCACGGCGTCGCCGTCCTGGACGCCGAGGGGCACGGCGTCGGCGGGATGCATCGCGACTTCGAGCCTGGGCGCGAGGGCCAGGAGGCCGGGCACGCGCCGGGTGATCGTCCCCCCGTGCCAGTGGTAGAGGAGCCGGCCGGTGTTGAGGATCAATGGGTAGCCGTCGCCCGGCAGCTCCGCGGCGGGCGCCGTCTGGTGCGCGGGCACGAAGCGGCCCTTCCCGCGGGGGAACGACTCCGCATAGAGGTAGCGCGTGCCCGGGTGATCAGGTGTCGGACACGGCCACTGCAGCCCGCCCTCGCGGTCCAGCCGGGCGTGGGAAAGGCCGGCCAGGAAGGGCACCAGGCGGGCCATCTCGTCGAAGATCGCGGCTGCCCCCGAATAGGTGAACTGCGGCTCGCGGTCGAGGCCGAGCCGCCGGCCCACGCGCTTGGCCAGCTCACACGTGATCCACCAGTCCGGCCGGGCCCGCCCGGGGGGCGGGAGCGCCTGGCGCACGCGCTGGACCCGGCGTTCGGAGTTGGTGAACGTGCCTTCCTTCTCGGCGAAAGAAGCTGCGGGCAGGAACACCTGGGCCCGCTCGGCGGTCTCGTGCAGGAACAGATCCTGGACGACGAGGAAGTCGAGCTGCCCGATAGCTTTCTCGGCATGGTGCAGGTCGGGTTCCGAGAGCAGCGGGTTTTCACCGACGATGTACATCGCGCGCACGTCGCCGCTGAGGCACGCGTCCATCATCTCGGTCACGACCAGACCCTGCCGGTCCGGCGGGCGCACGCCCCAGGCGCGCTCGAACGTGTCGAGCGTCGAGGCGCCATAGCTCTGATAGCCCGGAAGGTTGGTGGGAATGCAGCCAGCGTCGCCGCAGCCCTGCACGTTGTTCTGGCCGCGCAGCGGCGAGATGCCCGCGCCCGGAAACCCGAGCTGGCCGGTGACCAGCGACAGATTGAGGAGTGCGTGTGCGTTCTGCAGGCCGTTGACGTGCTGGGTGATCCCCATCCCCCAAACCAGACAGGAACCGTTGAACCGCGGGGCCGCATACCAGCGGGCAGCCTGCCGGATATCCTCCGCGGGCACGCCGGTCACCTCCGCGGCGTGTGGCAGGGTGAAGGGCTCCAGCGAGGCCCGCCAGGCCTCGAACCCTTCGGTGCGGGCTCGGATGAATTCGGCGTTGGCCAGCCCCTCATCGAGGATCACCCGCGCCATCGCGTTGAACAGCGCCACGTCCGTGCCGGGGCGATTGGCGATCCAGAGATCGGCCTGATCGCAGAGCTCGATCCGCTTGGGGTTGATGACAATGATGCGGGCCCCCCGGCTCATGGCCCGCCGGAAGCGGATCGCGATCACCGGGTGGTTGGCCGACGCGTCGGCGCCGACGATCATCAGGCACCCCGCCTCCTCGTAGTCCACGTACGAGTTGGAGGTGGCGCCGGAGCCCATGGAGACCAGCATGGCCTCCACCGAGGGAGAGTGACAGAGCCGGGTGCAATGATCCACGTTGTTCGTGGCCATCACCGTCCGGACGAACTTCTGGATTACGTACCCGTCCTCGTTGGTGGCCTTGGCGCTGGCCAGAGCGCCAAAGTGGCCACGATGGCGGCTGAGTCCCGTCGCCGCCGCGTCCAGGGCCTCGTCCCACGAGACTTCGTGCCAGCACCCGTCGCGCTTGACTTGCGGGGTCGTGACGCGATCCCGAGCGTGGATGAAGCCGGTCCCGAAGCGTCCCTTCACGCACAGCGTGCCCAGGCTCGAGTGGTTGGTGGGCACGTCGTCGGTCATGAGGGCCAGGTGGCGGTCCTCGCGAACCGTCACGACGATGCCGCAGCCCACGCCACAATAGGGGCACGTGGTCTCGACCCGGCTGACGAGGGGGGCCGGGGCCTGCTTGGGCCGCAGCGCGCCGGTGGGGCAGGCCGCCACGCACTGCCCGCAGGACGTGCAGACCGAGGCAGCCAGCGTCCCGTCGCCGGCCACACCGACCTTCATGCGGTGGCCCCGGCCCAGCATGGCGATGGCACCGATCTGCTGGACGTCGTCGCAGGCCACCGTGCAGCGCCCACAGAGGATGCAGGCCTCACGGTCGAGGGTGAAGAAGGACTTGGAGTCGTCGACCGCGAAGCGATGGAGCGCAGCCAGGACCGGCGCGCTCAGGCCATGCCGGGCGGTGGCCTCATCGAGCTGGCCGAAACCATTGTGACCCGGACGCGGAGTCAGCATGGCCCGCGTGAGCGCGAGCACGCCGGCCCGGACGCGCACGACATCCGGATGGGTCGTGCTCACCACCATCCCCTCTCGCGCCGGGAGATGGCAGGCGGCCGGCGTCCCCCGCTGGCCCTCTACGCGGACCAGACAGGTGCGACAGGCTCCCAGCGCTGGCCGGTCGGGATCCTTGCACAGCTGGGGCAGCGCGACACCGAGGCGGTTGACCGCGTCGAGGACCGTCGCGTTCGCGGGCACCTCGACAGCGCGGCCGTCCACGGACAGCTTCATGACCGTATTGTAAATCACGATCGTGCGCTTGAGTCTGCGTGCTACCCTCGTCGCGACGGTCGCCGAGCGCTGTTCGACCCACACGCCAAGGAGGCGAGCATGCGAGCGATCTGGGGGATCGATCCAGGCTGGGGAAACACCGCGGTACGCCTCGCGACGGGGATCATCTTGCTCGTGGCGGGCTGGGCGAAGTTCATGGTCGGGACCGAGGAGGTCGCCGCGAGCTTTGCGAAGATGGCGATCCCTGCCCCAGGCGTCATCGGCCCCTTCATCATGTTGCTCGAGATCGTGGGCGGAGCGCTGCTCATTCTGGGGATCGCCACCCGCTGGGTGGGATTGCTGTTCACCATCGAGTTCATCGTCGCGGCGTGCTACGTGAAGCTGCCCGTGGGATTCGCGGGGGCCCGGCTCGACATCATGCTGCTCGCCGGCAGCATCCTGCTCTTCCTGGCCGGACCCGGACGCCTGGCCATCGACGAGGTGTGGCTGGAGAAGCAGACGGGCCGTAGCGCACCGCGTCTGGCCTGAGCCGGTCGCCTGGGCGAGTCCCGGAGGGAACGGCCGATCGCGGCCGTTGGTTGTACACTTACCCGGGACTCAACCCCCTCTCAAGGAGACGCCCATGCGGAGGACACCGTGGCTCGCGGTCGTGTTCGTGGTGGCTGCGCTGCTGGCCGTCCCCGGCCCCGCCGCCAGCCTCGAAGTGGGACAGAAGGCTCCCGATTTCACGCTGCCGGCCCCCGGGGACAAGCAGGTCAAGCTGAGTGAGCTGCTGGGCAAGGGGCCGGTCGTCGTCTACACGGTTATCCAGGTCTTCACCCCCACGTGAATACGCGAAATCATGGACTTCGAGGCCAACATGCCGAAGTTCGAAGCCATGGGCGCCCAGGTCGTGGGCGTCAGCGCTGACCACGTGAAGACGATCGAGGCCTTCGTCAAGCAGAACAACGTCAAGCACCTGCTGGTCTCCGACTTCCGCCGCCAGATGCTGCCCGGGTGGGACGCCGTGGTGACGGACCAGAAGAGTCCCATCTACCACTACGCCAAGCGGGCCTACTTCGTGCTCGACCGCAATGGTGTCGTGAAGTTCGTGAAGGTCATGGATAAGGCGACCGATCTGCTCAAGGCCGAGGAGGTCCTCGCGGCCGTCCAGCAAGCGAGCAAGTGATGAAGTCCCTGGTCGCGGCGGTCGCCCTCGCCTTCGTGGCTGGGGCGGCCGCCGCTGCTCCGGGTGCCGACTTCGCTGCCCTCGGGCTGCAGCCGTACGAGCCGCCCAAGCCAGCGCCGGACTTCGCCCTGCCCGACCTCGAGGGCCGAACGCGCTCGCTGGGCGATTTCCGAGGCAAGGTCTTTCTGCTGTTCTTCTGGACAACATGGTGAACGACCTGTCGGGAGGAGTTGCCTCCCGTCCACGCCCTCTACCGGGAGTTCCGCGACCGTGGGTTCGAGGTCGTTCTGGTCTCTTTCCAGGAGAGCCGCGACCTTGTCAGGCGGACGGTGCGGGAGCGCGGCTATACAGCCCCCGTGCTGCTCGATCACAATAGCGAGGTCGCCGGACGTCGCTACGGGGTGTTCGGCCCGCCGACCATGTATCTCATCGACCGGCAAGGGCGGCTGCTGGCCCGCGGGGTGGGCCCCCACGACTGGGCGGGACCGACCGCTCGAGCCCTGATCGCGGATCTACTTGGGCCGGTGCCTGCGAAGCCTGGCCGTTAGCTTCGCGCTTCACCGCCTCGTCACGCCATCGGCAGGAAGAGGGCCCACGTCGCGCGCACCGCCCACATCGACAACAAGAAGCCGCCGGCGACGGCGAGGCTCACACCACCCACCAGTCGCACACGGGCCTGGAAGGCCTCGGAAGGACCCGCCCCGTCGTCACGGCCCGCCGCCAGCGTGCCGGCCACGGCGAGGGGCACCACCAGGCCGAGCCCGTACGCCGCCAGGGTGACGGCGCCCAGCCAGGCGCTCTGCCGGGCCGCCACCCAGCCGATCATGATCGCGTAGGCGGAGAGCGGGCTGAAGATCGCCATGGTGACGCCGAAGGCCAGCGCGATGATGACTGTCCGCCGCCACGCGCCGACCGGCAGCGGGCGGCCGGCCAGCGGGGTGATCCGGGGCAGCATCGGGCGCGTGAGGCCAAGCTCGCCCAGCGCGATGGCCAGGGCCAGCAGGCCAAGCACGGTGAGCGCGGAGGCCGCGATCGCCTCACGCGCCCAGGGTGTGGTGACCCGGGCGGCGACGGCCGACCCGGCCCAGGCCATGGCGGCCCCGAACAGGGCGAGGACCAGCATCAGGACGCCCGTGAAGACGCCCAGCATCGCCAGCCACCGCTTCTTAGTTCTCGCCTCCTGGACCAGGGGCGCGATCGTGAAGATCATCGGCGTCCATCAGGGGACGCAGATCCGAGGCACCCCCATCACGAACGCGAGCAGGACGACGGCCCCGGCACTGGCGAGCGGCGCCTCGGGATCCAGGAAGAGCGCGATGAAGCTCTTGTAGGCCTGACCGAAGACCGGCAGGTTCCAGGCGTAGCCCAGCACGCCCCCGGCCAGCGTCGCGACGCCAAAGAGGATCAGACGTGTTCGCATGACTGCCAGCCTCCAGGCCGCAGCATACTGCACCCGGCTGCCGTCACGCACCCGCTCAGCGCCCCTGCCACTCGGCCTTGCGCTTGTCCAGGAACGCCCGCACGCCCTCCTGGAAGTCCCGGCTCAGATAGCAGGACAGGATGAGGTCCTCGGCATCGCGCAACGCGGGGTTGCGCGCCCTCACGGGACCGATCGTGGCCCCCAGCAGGGAAAGCGCCAGAGGGGCGGTGCAGTTGCCCAGGGTGCGCGCCACCGGGGCGCCGAAGCGCGCGTGCTCGGCGGCCAACCGGAGGTCGCAGGCCAGGGCCATGAAGAGTCCGCCGCCCACCGCATCGCCCTGCACCATGGCGATCGTCGGCTTGCTCATCGCGTGCAGGCGCCTCAGCACGCGCGTGATCCGCCCCTCGTACTGGAGCGCGTCCTCCCGGCGGGACCCCTACGCACGACCAGCCCGGCGGGTACCCCACCGGGCTGGCGTCGTCACTCGGGCGCGAGAGAGTTCAGAGCGCGCGCGAGCGCACACGGAAGTCGACGTTCTCGCGGACCCACTTCCACAGCCGGGCCTGCCCTGCCGGATCGCTGCCCGGGATGAGCTGGGCCTGCCAGCCCTTCATGACCTCCACCTCCGCCGTCCACAGGCGGACGCGCTGCCGGCGTACGTGCTTGCGCCAGTTCTCGCCGACCCGGGGGCTGGTGTAGGTCAGGCGCAGGGTGAGGTTCTTGGAGAGGTACTCCAGGGGGCTGAGGTCGATGCGCTCGTACAGCGGCATCGATCCGGCCTTGGCGCCGGGGACGTCGGGGATGCCATCGCTCACGACCATGATGGTGATCGGGCTGAGGGTGAGGCCCCGCTCCTTGGCGATCCGGGCCACCTGGACGAAAAAGGCGTTGAAGTCGGTCAGGGTGTCGGAGGGCGGGTACCAGCGCCGGAGGTCGGCCTCGATCTGCTCGATGCTCTTGCCGCTGAAGTCGTGGATCGGACGGAAGGCCTTGGGCTCGTTGGAGTCCTTGCCGCCGATGGCGGCCACGAACAGGTCGCGCGGCCGGGTGAGCTCACCCAGGCCGTGGAGATGACCGTAGAGGTAGTAGGCGAGGAAGGCCAGGGCGTTGTCGTAGTCGCGACGAAACGAGCCGCTGGTATCCACACCGACGAAGAGGGCCCCCCGCGGCGGGCGGACGTCCGGGCCCTGGGCGAGCGCAGGGACTGCCGTCGTCAACCCCGCCGCGAGGATCAGGGCGGCGGCCAGGGGCCGGCGCATCACATGCTCCCCTGCTTGCGGGGCTGCAGCTGCAGGCCGTTGAGGATCTCGCGCGTCTCCATGACTTCCTTGAGGCCCTTGAAGGGCAGGGTGAAGAGCGGCCGCCCGGTGAGGAGCACCATTCCGAAGTTCAGGGCGCCGGCGAACAGGGTGAGCACCGGCAGGGCCATGTATTCCAGGAGCTGGTCGCTCTTCTCGTGCAGCCAGTCGATCTCGCGCTTGAAGTCGTCCAGGGGCCCCCGCCACCACGCCGGCGTGGGAGAGTCCGGGACGACCGCGGCCCGGCCTTCGGGGGCGTCCAGCGGCTGGCGCGAGATGAAGGCCAGCAGCGGGGGCGTCCCGTAGCGCCCGAACAGGAACCAGGTCATGCCGCGGATGCCGACCCAGCCGAAGGTGGCCAGGCTCATGGTGACGCCGATGCCGATCCGGATACGGTCGCCCGTCTGCTGGGCGATCCAGGGGGAGATGGCGTCGACGAGCTCGCGATAGAGGAACATCACCTCGAAGAACATGACGAACAGCTCGACGGCCACGATCTGAACGATGAACTTGAGCTCCCGCTTCTGCACGGCGTCGACCAGGGCTTGCACGCAGGCGAAGCTGCCCATGATCAGCAACAAGAGGAAGAACCATAAAATGGGCGCCGTCAGTCGCGGCATCTGCTCGGCGCCGACCAGGTCGGCCAGCACCTCGGAGACCGTCGGGTACAGCGTGTAGGTGAAGATGGTCGTCTCCAGCATGCACCAGAAGATCAGCATCAGGAAGGCGATCCACGGCACTCCGGGCTGGAAGTACTGGCTGGTCATCCGGCCCGTCATGGCAAAGGGCATGAGGATGAGCTGCCGCAGGGCCTCCACGCCGAACTTGAGCAGGAGGCTCCCCAACGTGAACAGCCAGCCGGCGATCACCATGCCCATGCGGAAGAGGCCGACCCAGTAGAGCCACACCGCTCGCGCGGCGTCCCACCACATGACGAGCATGGTGGAGATGAAGGGCACGCGGCGGGAACGGAACGGCAGCGTATAGAGCGAGAGCTGCGTGCACCACAGGCCGGCGATGGCGAGCAGGAGCGGGAACAGCAGGAGCACGTATTTCGCCAGGGCCGTCCACGGCGACGCCGACTCCAGGAAGAAGTCGGCGACCAGGCGCTGCAGATGGGGAATCCAGACGATGGGCGCCACCAGCAGCTCTGCGAGCTCCCGCCACCGCTCGGGAACCCTGGCAACCATATGCTCGAGCATTGGCCCCTCCTTCGGGGTCGGTTTCGACCCCAAGGGAGAAAGCAAACTCCTCGCCGCCCTGCGGAGGTGGAACTAGCTGATTTTGCGGTCGGGGAGGGGCTCCGAGCAGGACTTTTTGTCACGTCAGCGGGCCAATTGGTCCGCGCAACGCAGGCTGCCGTAAGTCCCTGGTATGAATGCGTGAGAAGCCTGTCGCGTCTATGCGAGCAAGCCCTGCTCAGGCGGGGATCGAAAACCAGGACCAAGGAGGCTCGACCTTGCCATGAAGATCAGGCGCTCGCTCGCGATGCTGTCGATCGGTCTCGTCCTCGGGCTCGGCGGGGGCATCCTCGGCACGAGCCTGGCCGATTCACTGGCCGCCCCGGCCTCCTCGGCCGTCGTCTCGATCCCGATGTCGCCGCCCAGCGGCACTTTCGCCAAGCTGGCCGACCGGATCAAGCCGGCGGTGATCAACGTCAACACCGAGCGCAAGGGTTCCGGACGCGGACCGATGGA
>JBOHPM010000100.1:0-8756 GCA_050731715.1 Candidatus Rokuibacteriota bacterium | reverse complement strand
TACGGCCGCTGGCGGCTGACGCCGCACGGCGTGGCTGCGGCTTCCCCGACCGCCGCCCGCGGTTGATCACGGCCCGGCCAAAGCCGGGCTGACCCGGTCCGGGCTCATTCGAGGCGAGCGCCGGCGTCGATCCAACGGCCGAGCAGCCGTCGTTCCTCATCCGTCATGGCGGTCTTGTTGCCGGGCGGCATGGTGGGGGTCGTGACGGTGCGCAGCTTGATGACCTCCGCGCGGTGCCGAATGCTCTCGGCGGTGTCGAAGGTCACGCCGTTGGGTGCGGCACGGAACACATCGTCGGTCGCGTGCGCGGAGTGGCAGCTCAGGCAGCGCAGGGCCACGATGCCGCGGGCCACCGCGAACGGCACGGCCGACTGATGACCGGCCCCGGTCGTCGGTGGCCGGGTCGGCCAGGTCAGGTAGAGGAGGGCCAGCAGCGACGCGGCGACGGGGGCCCACGTCCAGCGGGCCGGGCGGCGGTGCTCCAACGCGATCAGGACGTGCCGGATCCCGCCCCCGACCACGATCAGCAGGGCCAGAAGGAGCCAGTTCAGCCGGTGGCCGTAGAGGCTCGGGTAATGGTGGCTCACCATCATGACGATCACGGGGAAGGTCATGTGGCTGTTGTGGGCGGAGCGGCGCTTGGCGTGCTGGCCGAGGCGTCCGTCCGGCGCGCGGCCGGCCCGGGTCGCGGCGATCATCTCCCGCTGGGCGGGCACGATGTGCATCCAGACATTGGCGACCATCAGCGTGCCCAGCATGGCGCCGACGTGCAGGAAGGCGGCGCGCCCGCTGAGCAGGCGCGTGGCCGCCCAGCCCGCCCCGACCACGAGGAGATAGGACAGCGCCGTCGCCGCCGCGGGATGATCGCGCGCCAGCGCCGAGCGCCACAGCCCATCGTAGACGAGCCAGCCGAGGACCAGCAGGCTCAGTCCGGCCGCCGCGGCGGGGGCCGGCCCCAGCGGCCCGCCCGGCTGGACCAGGAACACGCCGCCGGCCAGGTAGTAGACGACGACGAGGAGGAGCACGCCGCTGATCCCGGTCAGGGCCGCCTCCCAGCGGAACCAGTGCAGCACCTGCGGCAGCTCGCCGGGTCCGAGCCGCAGCTTCTCGACGCGATAGAAGCCACCGCTGTGGACCATCCAGAGCTCGCCGTCCAGGCCGGGCCGGGCCGCCGCCGGGGGCTCCAGTGCGGCATCGAGCCACATGAAGTAGAGTGAGGTACCGATCCAGGCGATGCCCACCACGAGGTGGAACCAGCGCAGGGCGAGGTTCAGCCACTCCAGCAGGAAGGCGTCCACGGGTCAGTCGGCGTAGGCCCAGGCCGTCATCCTTCGCTCGACGGCCGCGAAGATCCCATAGAGCACGACGCCCAGGATAGCCAGCACGAAGAGCCCGCAGAACGCCAACCGGGTGTTGAAGTCCGAGGCGGCCACGGCCATGAGGTACCCGATGCCCGCGTTCGAGGCCACCGTCTCCGAGATCACCGAGCCGACGAAGGCCGAGGAGACGGCGACCTTGAGGGAGGCGAAGAAGAGCGGCATGGTGCGGGGCACCCCTACCTTACGGAAGATCTGCCCGCGCGAGGCGCCCAGCGCCCGCAGCACGTCGCGCAGCTCCACCTCCAGGGTGGCCAGCCCCACCGCCACGTTGACGGCCACCGGAAAGAAGGCGAGCAGGAAGGCCGTGAGCACCGCGGGCACCGCCCCCACACCGAACCACATCACCAGCAGCGGCACCACGGCGGCCTTGGGGATCGAGTTGAATCCCACCAGCAAGGGGTAGAGGGCGTCGTGGAACAGTGAGAAGGCCCCGATGGCGAATCCCAGCAGCAGCCCCAGCGCCACCGCCACGCCGAAACCGATGAGGGTGGTCACCAGCGTGTGGCGTGCGTGGTGAGCGATCGGGCCGGCGGTCTGCACCATGGTCGTGGCGATCCCGCTCGGCGGGGGCAGCACGATCTGCTGGATGCCGAGCAGCCACACTGCCGCCTCCCAGACCACGATCAGCAGCACGAACACCCCCAGGGGCAGGGCGAAGCGGCGGGCCGCCAGGGCACTCATGCCGGCGCCCGGGGGGGCCGGATCTCGGCGCGCATGAGGCCGATCAGCTCGGTGGCGGCGTGGCCGTAGACGTCGGCCTGAACGCGAGGCCGGGGCAGGGCGACCTCGTGCACGTGACCGATGCGCCCCGGATCGCTGGCCATCACATAGATCGTGTCGGCCACGAACACCGCCTCGCGCAGGTCGTGGGTGACGAGCACGCTCGTGAACTTCTGCTCGGCCCGCAGGGCCTGGTGGAGCTCCCACATCTCCTCGCGGGTGAAGGCGTCAAGCGCGGCGAAGGGCTCGTCGAGCAGGAGCAGCTCGGGCGCGTGGATGAGGGCGCGACACAGGCTCACGCGCTGCCGCATGCCGCCCGACAGCTCGCGGGGCTGCTTGTGCTCGGCGCCGGCCAGTCCCACCGTGCCCAGGAGGTCGAGGGCACGCTTGCGCCACTGCGCCCGATCCACGGCGCGGCGGTCACCGTTCTCGCGGAGGATCTCCAGCGGCAGGTAGAGGTTGTCGAGCACCGAGCGCCAGGGCAGGAGCACCGGGTTCTGGAAGGCCATGCCGACGTTCTTGAGCGGGGCGACCACCGGCCGGCCGTCGACAGTGACGACGCCGCGGGTTGCCGTGACCAGTCCGGCGATGAGCTTGAGCAACGTGGACTTGCCACAGCCGCTCGCCCCCACGAAGGCCACGCTGGCGCCCCGGGGCACGCGGAGCGAGACTTCCTGGACCGCCGGCGTCCGGCGCCCCGTGGTCAGGTATTCGAACCCGACGTCGCGCAGCTCGATCATCGCGCCGGGCTCGGGGCCCGCCCGCCCTCAGTCCAGGCGGCGATCAGCGGCGGATGGCAGGTAGGCGCCGGTGAAGACCTGCTCGACCGTCGGCTTGGCCGGGAGCGCGAAGGCCTGGACGACCTGGTCGATCGCCCGTCGCATGCGGGCGTGGTCGATGGCGCCCAGCCCGTTGCGCCGTACCTCGTCGTTGACCATGTTGGCGGTGATGGCGAGCCGCAGGCGCTTGAGCTCGGTGGCCTCGTTGGCGAGCGGCTCGGCGGCCTTGATGTGCGCGATAGCGGTGTGCTGATCTTTGAGACACACCCGGAACCCCTGGGTGAGGGCCGCCAGGAACTTGCGCACCGTCGGCTCATTCTTCTTGAGCCAGTCGACCCGTACGACGACGGCGTTGCCGTAGAGGTCGATCCCGTAATCGCTATACTTGAAGGCCACGACCTCGCTCTCGGGGATCTTGAGGTTCTCGGTGAGGTTCAGGTAACCCGTGAAGAAGAAGCCGGAGATCGCCTTCACGTCGCCCTTGACCAGGGCCGGTTCCCGGAGCGGCGGCGCCATATTCGTCCAGGTCACGCTGTCGACGGGCACACCGGCGTTCTTGGCGAAGATCGGCCAGAGCCGGCGGGGGGCGTCCCCCGCCGGGGCGCCGATGCTGGCTCCCTTGAGGTCGCCGGGCTTGGCGATGCCGTTCCGCTTGAGCGAGAGCAGCGAGAAGGGCGGCGTGTTCAAGACGATGTAGACGGCGATGAGCGGCTGCTGCGGGTTCTTGACGTTGTACTCGATCATCGAGTTGATGTCGCCGTACCCCATGTCGTAGGTCCCGGTGGCCACCTGCTCGATGGTCTTCTGCGAGCCGCTGCCCCGGTCGATGGCGACCTCCAGGCCCTGGGAGGCGAACGCGCCCAGGGCCTGGGCCGAGATGAAGGGGGCCTGCGGCCCCTGGATCTGCCAGTCGAGCGCGAACTTCACCCGGCTCTGGGCGGGGGCAGGCGCGGCCCCGATCACCAGCGTCAGAGCCAGGGCCACGAAGGATGTCAGGCACTGCCGCAGCGCGCTGCCCATGATCATGGTGAGTCTCCTTCCCGTCGATCCGGCGCGCCTACGGTAGGGGCCCCGGCCTCGCTCGTCAACCGGGTTCCGCGCCCGGCCCCGCCGCTCCCCCTATAATCGCGCCTGTCATGACGAGCATCGGTGCTCCCGTCCGACGCAAGGAGGGGCGCGACAAGGTGACCGGCGGTGCGGTCTACCTTGACGACCTCACCCGGCCCGATCTCCTCTGGGGTCGTACCGTGCGCGCGGAGGTGCCCGGCGGTCGGCTGGAACGGATCGACTTCGCCCCCGGCCCACCGTGGGACGAGATCGTCGTGGTGACCGCGCGCGACATTCCGGGCCGCAATATCGTGCCCCTCGTCGCCCACGACCAGCCCTGCCTGGCAGCGCGCGACATCCGCCATCGCGAAGAGCCCGTGGTGCTGCTGGCCCACGCCGATCGGGAGGTGCTGGCGCGCGCCGTCGCCGCGGTGCGGCTCGTCGTCACTCCGGCCCCGGTCGTGCTGAGCCTGGACACGGCCACCGACGTGCTTGCGGAGCTGGCCCTCGAGCGCGGTGATGTGGCCGCAGGCCTGGCCCAGGCCGACCGCGTCGTGGAGGGGACGTACGAGACGGAGGCCCAGGAGCATCTGTACATCGAGCCGCAGGCGATGCTGGCCGAAGTCGGCGCGGATGGGGCCATCACGGTGTGGGGATCGCTGCAGTGCCCGTACTACGTGCGGCCCGCCGTCGCCGCGGTGCTCGGGATGCCCGAGGACAGGGTGCGGGTGATCCAGACCACGACGGGGGGCGGCTTCGGCGGCAAGGAAGATTACCCGTCGATGATCGCCTGCCACGCGGCCCTGCTCGCGGCCCGGGCCCGCCGCCCGGTCAAGATCGTCTACGAGCGCGGCGAGGACATGCGGGCGACGACGAAGCGGCATCCCTCGCGCACCCGCCACCGGGTGGGCGTCAGCCGCGACGGCCGGTTGCTGGCGCTGGAGACGGAGCTCGTGCTCGACGGCGGTGCTTATCTCACGCTGAGCCCCGTCGTCCTCTCCCGGGGGGTAATTCACGCGCCTGGCCCCTATCGCTGGCCGCACCTGCGCGTCCGCGGCCGGGTGATGCGCACGAGCTATCCGCCGCATGGCGCCTTTCGCGGCTTCGGGGCGCCCCAGGCGACCTTTGCCCTCGAGGTCCATCTCGACCGTATCGCCCGCGCCCTGGGGCTCGACCCGGTGGAGCTTCGACGACGCAACCTGCTCCGGCCCGGTGACGTGATGGCCACCGGCCAGCCGATGGAACAGGGCGTCGACCCCGGCGCCGTGCTCGATCGAGCGCTCGAGGCCAGCGGGCTCACGGCCCGTCGGGCGGCCTGCGCGGCGCACAATGCCGGTCCCTCGCGGGTGAAGCGCGGCGTGGGCCTGGCCACCTTCTTCCACGGCGCGGGCTTTACCGGGGCGGGAGAGAGCAAGCTCGCCTCGGAAGCGGCGCTGCGTCTGGGCGCCGACGGCCGGGTGGAGATCCTGGCGTCCAGTGTCGAGATGGGCCAGGGCGCGGCGACCACGCACGCCCAGATGGTGAGCGACGCGCTCGGCGTGCCGTACGAGATGGTCACTCCGGCGGTGGTCGACACGGCCGTCGTCCCCAACAGCGGGCCGACGGTCGCCTCCCGCACGGTGATGGTCGTTGGCGGCCTGCTCGAGCAGGCGGCGGGCCAGCTGCTGGACCACCTCCGCCGCGCGGCCGGGCTGCCGCAGCCCCATACGGACACGGACTTCGTGGTGGCGGCCCGCGCCTATACCGCCGCCCACGGACCCCTCGTCACCCGGGCGCGCTACCGCGCCCCGGCCGGCTGGCGGTGGGACGACCGCACGCTCACCGGCGAGGCCTACGCGGCCTACGCCTGGGCCTGTTACGTGGCGGAGGTCGCCGTCGACACCCGGACGGGAGAAGCCGAGGTCATCGATGTCGTCGCCGTGCAGGACGTCGGCCGCGTCATCAATCCGGTGACGGCGCGCGGTCAGGTCCACGGCGGCGTCGGCCAGGGCATCGGCTTCGCGCTGTACGAAGGCGTCGTGTGGCAGGACGGGACGATGGCCAACGCGCGGATGAGCAATTACATCGTGCCCACCAGCGCCGACACGCCCCCGATCACCGTCGTCTTTCTGGAGGGAGCGTCCTCGCCCAAGGGCCTGGGCGAGCTCCCCATGGACGGCACGGCGCCCGCCGTGGTGAATGCCGTCAATGCGGCGCTGGGGGCAGAGATCACGCGGATCCCGGCGCTGCCGGAGCGTGTGCTGAAGGCGTTGGGGGATCGGTGATGGAGCTGACGCTCAGGATCAACGGCCGGTCGGTAAGAGTCGAGATCGCGCCGCTGACCCGACTCCTCGATTTCTTGCGCCAGCATCAGGGGCTGACCGGGACCAAGGAAGGGTGCGGCGAAGGCGAATGCGGCGCCTGCACGGTCCTCGCCGACGGCATGCCCGTCGTGAGCTGTCTGGTGCCGATGGGGCAGCTCGAGGGCGCCGACATTACGACGATCGAAGGCCTCACGGCGGCCGGCCCGGGCCTGGCCCCCGTGCAGGAGGCCTTGCTCGACACCGGCGGAACCCAGTGCGGGATCTGCACGCCGGGCATCGTGCTGTCCGCCCACGCCCTGCTGGCCACCACTCCCCGGCCCACGCTCGAGCAGATCCGCGAGGCGCTGGCCGGCAACATCTGCCGCTGTACCGGCTACACCGCCATCTACGAGGCCGTGCGCCAGGCGGCCGGGCGGGCCCGGTGATCCCGTCCGTGCGCTGGACCCGGCCGCGGAGCCTGCGTCATGCGCTGGAGGTGATGGCCGCGGAGCCGGCGGTGATTCCGATTGCCGGGGGAACCGACCTCATGGTGCTCCTGGCGCTGGGCGGCCTTCGCGAGGGGCACCTGCTGGATCTCTGGTCGCTCGGTGAGCTGCGGGGTATCCGCGTCACGCCGACCGAGGCCGTCATCGGCGCGCTCAGCACGTATCGGGAGGTCGCCACGCATCCGGTGGTGGCCGAACGGTACCCGGCGCTGGTTCAGGCGGCTCGGCTGAGCGGCGCCTGGGCGATCCAGAATCGCGGGACGCTGGGCGGTAATCTCGCCAACGCGTCGCCGGCCGCCGACGCACCACCGGCGCTGCTCGCGTACGGGGCGCGGCTGGAGCTCGTGAGCACGCGCGGGTCGCGATGGCTGGACTACGCGGACTTCCACCTGGGCTACAAGCGGACGGCCCGGGCCTCCGACGAGCTCATCGCGCGGATCGCGCTGTCCGCGCCCCCGGAGCCGGCCACGCACTTCTACCGGAAGGTGGGTACACGGAGAGCGCAGGCGATCAGCAAGGTCTGTGTGGCCGGCCTGGCGCCGGTGCGCGATGACCGGCTGGGCGACGTGCGCCTGGCGCTCGGCGCCGTGGCGCCGACGGTGGTTCTCGCGCGGCGGACGGCAGCCTATCTCAGCGGCCGGCGCACCACGGACATCGATCGCGTCGCCACGCGGGCGTTTCTCGACGCCGAGATCGCGCCCATCGACGACCTGCGCTCGTCGGCGTGGTATCGGCGGCGGGTGGCGGGCAACCTCCTAGAGCAATTCCTGGACACGATTCAGCAGCGTTGAGACAGCGGGCGTTGTCGCATCTCGCGCGGCGGGGAGGTCTGATCAGCCTCAGGCGCTCGCCGCCCGGGCGAGCCGGACGGCCAGCCGGGCGGCCTGAGCGTTCGATGGCATTACGATCACGCCGTGAGCGGCGAGCTTCGCCACCTGCGCGGCCCGCCCCTGAGGATCGCCCTCGGTCCCCACGACGCTGGCGACGACCGCCAGCCCACGCGGCCGTGCGCGGGCCCGCTCGAGCGCGGGCAGGAGCTCTCCGGCCGGATCCTGGTGCGCGCCGTACCCGAGGATGACATCGAGGAGCAGCACGGCCGTTCCCGGGTCGGCGGTCTCCCGGGCGATCCATTCTCGGCGCACGCTGCCGTCGATCATCGGATGTGGCCGACCGACGGTGAACATGTCCTCCCCGAGATCGACCACGCGGTTGGCGCCGGCGCCGGCAGTCACGTCGGGGGCGACGTCAGGCAGGGCGGCCGCCAGAATGGCCCGTGCCTCCCAGGCCAGCGTGCCGCCGGAATAGACCCCACGGACGAAGCGCGGCGCGGGGCCGAGGCCGCGCCCGCCGTCGGCCACCAGGCGCTCGACCTCACTGGCCGGCAGCGTGAAGTCCGTGACGCGCGAGCGTTCCTTCCGGGCCCGGGCCACCGCCGTCTGCGCACAGTCTTCCAGAGACCCCGGGCCGGACCCGACGAAGTGCATGATGCACGGCTTCTCGAGCCGCTCGACCTCACGGGCGAGCCGGGCGGCGACCGCGTCCCCCGGCGGCTTGCCGATGACGCAGATCACCTCGGTCGCCGGATCCTCCGCGAGGAGCGCCAGGGCCCGCGACATCATCAGCCCACCCACGGTGTCGCTGAGGTCGCGCCCGCCCACGCCGATGCCGTGCGAGATGCCCTCGCCGTGGCGGGCTACCAGCGTGCTCACCTCTTGCAGCCCGGTCCCGGATGCCGCCGCGATGCCAATCCGGCCGCGGGGCACGGCGTTGGCGAATCCGAGCGGGACGCCGCCGAGGAGGGCGGTGCCACAGTCGGGACCCATCACCACGAGCCCCCGACTGAGCGCGAAACGCTTGAGCTCGATCTCGGCCTCGATGGGGACGTTGTCGCTGAAGAGCATGACGTGCAGTCCCGCCTGCAGCGCCTTCATGGCTTCGGCGGCCGCGTAGAGCCCGGGGACGGAGATGAGGGCCAGGCTGGCGTCCGGAAGCGTGCGGACGGCCGAGGCCAGGGTGCGGGGCCGGTGCCCGGAGGCCCCGGGC
>JBOHPM010000099.1:0-8853 GCA_050731715.1 Candidatus Rokuibacteriota bacterium | reverse complement strand
CTTCTCGATCCACGCGCCGGCGACGTCGCTGCCCAGCGTGTCGGCGATCAGCGTGTCGAGCACCTCGCGGTGGACGACGCGATCGCGATTCCGGATGAAGCGCGCGTCCTGGCTCCACTCGCGGTGGCCGACGGCCTCGGCGAAGCGCGCGAACTGGGCGTCGTTGCCGACCGCCACCGCCATCATTCCGTCCCGGGTCGGGTACGTCGTGTAGGGCACGATGCTGGGATGTCCGTTGCCGAAGCGGCCGCCATCCTTGCCGGCCACGAGATAGCTCGAGGCCACGTTGGCCAGCATGGCCAGCGCCGTCTCGTAGAGCGACACCTCGACAGCCTGGCCGCGACCCGTGCGATGACGGGCCTCGAGCGCGGCCAGGATCGCGCTGCAGGCGAGCATCCCGGTGCACACGTCGACGATGGCCACCCCGTACTTCGTCGGCGCCCCGTCCCGCTCGCCGCAGATGCTCATCAGCCCCGACTCCGCTTGTAGGATGAAGTCGTAGCCGAGCTGCCGGGCCCGGGGCCCGCTCGAGCCGTAGCCGGTGATCGAGCAGCGGATTACCCGGGGGGCATGCGCGGCCAGCCAGTCGTCGCCGAAGCCCCACTTCTCCAGGGTGCCCAGCTTGAAGTTCTCCACCAGCACGTCCGATGTCCGGATCAGGGCGGCCAGGATGGCCTGGCCTTCCCGGCCGGCCAGGTCGAGCGTGAGCGAGCGCTTGTTGCGGTTGACCCCCAGGAAGTACGCCGACTCGCCGCCCGCGAAGGGCGGGCCCCAGCCCCGCGTGTCGTCCCCCGAGCCCACCGGCTCGACCTTGATGACGTCGGCGCCCAGGTCGCCCAGCATCATCGTGCAGAGCGGACCCGCCAGGATGCGCGTGAGGTCCAGCACGCGCAGCCCGTCGAGGGCTCCCGGTCCGGCGGCCATCGTCAGCGGCGCGTCCGGCGCAATGCGGGGGGCGCGTTCAGATCGCGCGCGCACCCGTCGAGATATTCGGCGAGGACCTTCGAGTCGCGCTTGCGGAACTTGTTGAAGTCGGGGGTCCGGCCGGCCAGGAAGGCGTTCATGCCCTCCCTGGCCTCGTCCGAGCCCCACACGTGGGCCAGCAGCTCCATCCCGTGCTGCCAGGACGCGTACATCAGGTCGGATTCGAAGTTGAACGACTTCTTGGTCATGCGCAGCGTCAGCGCGCTGTGCCCCTTGATCGTCTCGCACCACTTGAGCGTCTCCGCCCGCAGCTCCCCCGGGGGCACGCACTTGTTGATGAGGCCGATCTCGGCGGCCTCCCGGGCCGTGAAGCGCCGGGCGCAGAAGATCATCTCGCGGGCGAGCCGCTCGCCGATGATGCGGGGCAGGTACTGCGTCGCCCCCACCGTGGGACAGGCGCCGACCTTGGCGCCGGTCTGTCCCAGCACGGCGTTCTCGGAGGCGATGACGAGGTCGCACCACAGGGCGAGCTCGTGGCCCCCGCCCATGCACCAGCCGTTGACCATGGCGATCACCGGGATGGGGACGCCGCGGATCGTCATGGCCAGCCCCTGCATGCGGTCGTTCCACATGTAGCCGTTGGCGAAGTTGAGCCGCTTCATGGCGTAGAAATCGCCGCCGGCCGAGAAGGCCTTGTCCCCGGCGCCGGTGAACACCGCGCAGGCGATGGTGGGGTCTTCCCGCGTGGACCTGAGGGCGTCGATCATCTCGTCGAGGGTCTGCTCGCGGAACGCGTTCATGGCGCGGGGGCGGTTGATGGTGATCCAGGCGACCTGGTCCTTCACCTCGAACAGGATGTCGGTGTAGTCTTTGTCGGCGGCGACGTTCCGCGCTCTGGACCTGGCCGGCATGGCGCTCCTCGCGGGGATGTGGGTTTCGCGGACGAGACCATAGCGCCGCGGCGAGGGCGGGTCAAGGCGAACGACGGGACTTCCCGTCCGGGGGTGGGAGCCATGAAGATCGAGCGGGTCGAGGCGCTGCCCGTGTCACTACCGCTGGCCAAGCCGGTCCGGATGGCCGGCTCCGAGGTGGTGACGGCCCAGAACGTCGTGGTCAGGATCCAGACCGACAGCGGCCTGACGGGCTGGGGCGAGTGCGCCTCCTCGCCGACCTTCTCCGGCGAGACCCAGGGATCGATCGTCGCAGCCATCGAGGGGTTCCTGGCCGGAGCCATCCTGGGCGAGGACCCGATGCGGCGGGAGGCCCTGCACGCGGCCATGGAGCGGCGGCTGCAGGGGAACCACGGGGCCAAGGCCGCGGTGGACGTGGCCCTCTTCGACCTGGCCGGGCAGGCCCTGGGCGCTCCGGTCTACGAGCTGCTGGGCGGCCGATCGCGGGAGGCCGCGCGCGTCTTCTGGCACCTGGGCAACGCCGATCCGGCGGCCGATGCGCGCGAGGCCGCCGCGCGGGCGGCCGAGGGCTTCACCTTCTTCAAGCTGAAGGTCGGCACCACGACGGTCGCGCGCGACATCGAGGCGGCGCTGCAGGTGCGGGCCGCGGTGGGCCCGGAGTGCGATCTCTGCGCCGACGCCAACCAGGCGTGGAGCGTGGCCGAGGCCGTGCGGTTCGCGCGGGGAGTGGAGCGCGCCCACCTGTGCTTCTTCGAGCAGCCGGTGGTGGCCGGCGACCTCGCGGGCATGGCCTCGGTGGCCCGCGCCTGCCCGGTGCCCATCCTGGCCGACGAGGGCATCTTCACGGCAGCGGACGTGCTGGCCCACGCGCGAGAGGGCGCGGCCCAGATCGTCAGCGTGAAGCTGCTCAAGGCGGGTGGCTTCACGGGCGCGCTGCGGGCGATCCACGCGGCGGAGACGGTGCGGCTGCCCCTGCACCTGACGGGCAAGGTCGCCGAATCCAGCATCGCCACGGCGGCCCTGGTCCATCTGGCCGTGGCCGTGCGTGATCTCCAGTACGGCGTGGGGATCACCAACCATTACCTGCGCGAGGACGTCGTCGCGGATCCCATCCGGCCCGTGGGCGGCCACGTCCGCGTCCCCGAGGGCCCCGGGCTCGGCATCACCGTGGACGAAGCCCGGCTCCGGCGCTTGGGCAGCCGATCGGGAAGCTGACGTTCTGGCAGCGGTGCATCCAGCCCCGGCCCGCGGGCCGGGACGATTCGAGGAGGCCAGCATGCTCGCGATGTGGGTCAAGGTCCGCGTCAAGCCCGATGGGCGGCAGCGTTTCTTGAAGGCCATCGAGGTGGATGCGCTCGGCTCCGAGCGCGATGAGCCTGGCTGCGCGCGCTTCAACGTGCTGCAGGACGAGAAGGACGAGAACACCTATTACTTCTTCGAGGTCTATCGGGACCAGGCGGCGCTGGAGGCTCATCGCCAGACCCCGCATTACTCGGCCTGGCGCGAGGCGGCCGATACGCTGGACGGGCCGACCCAGGCCACCCGCTGCGCCACGGTGTTTCCCGCCGCCGACGCCTACTGGCGCAAGCCGGCGCGCCCCGGCGCCTGAGACCGGTTGACGAACACCGGGGCTCGCGGTAAGCATGGCGCCAGTCTGTCCCGCGAGGTGAGGACACTATGGCGACGACCGCCACGGCCCTGAACGAGTCGGCTCCCGGCGCCGAGTACGCCCGTCTGGAGGAGCGGATCCTGGCCCGTGACCAGCGGGGCGCCAGCGACGTGTTGTACCGGCTCCTGAAGCAGGGGCGGCCCGTCACCGAGGTCACGCGAGAGACGGTGCGGATCCACGCGCCGTACACGCACGTCCCGTATCACCAGCGACTCGACGACGGCGTCGTCAAGTTCGTGAACAACGACCACTGCCTGCTGAGCGAGCGCGTCGGCCTGCCGCTGGCGTCGATGATCCGGCCCGAGCTGCGCCTGCTGCCGCTGGCCCAGACCGTGTGGTACATCCCCACGGGTCTCGATCCGTGGAATCAGCTCCTCGGCAAGGCCCCGGGCCACTACACCCGCCTCTACGACATCAAGGTGAGCCAGGCGCCGCCGATGCCCGAAGTGCACTGGCCAGACCAGGAGGCGCTGCCCGTCGAGGGCTCGCTCCCCGAGCGCCTCAACCACTGGCTGACGCTCGTCCAGCGCGGCGACGTGCTGACCTCCTATCGCGTGTTCCTGGGGCTCATGCAGGACGTGCCCAACCGGCGCCAGGTGCTGGCCCACCTGGCCTTCGCCGGCCTGATCGACGTGCAGGACCGGATGTTTCACAATCGCTCCTACACCACCGGGCACAAGGCGTACCGCGCGCGCGCCACCATCGAGCTGGGCGAGGCCCTGGGCTGGGACGCGGCGCACAGCGTGCTCTATGCCGGGGTGCCCGACATGGCGGTGGGTCCCCGCTGGTATTCGACCTACGAGACGGGCGGCAGCATCGCCCAGAACCTGCTCGACGGCCGCGATGCGGAGCTCCTCCGTCAGGAGACGCCGCTCACGGCGGCCGAGGAGGCGATGCTGATCGACGCGATCACGCGCCAGCGGGAATTCTCCGTCATCGAGGCGCTGGTGGCGCTGCTCAAGGCAGGCCGGAAGCCGCGCCACATCCTCGACGCCATCCAGGTCGCGGCGGCCCAGGTGATCCTCGAGACGGGCGAGCCGAACAACTTCTCGATGGCCCAGCACGGGTACGAGTACTGCAACACGCTGGGCTGGTTCTACGACACCTTCGACCACCCCCACCGGCTGAAGCTCCTGTTCGTGGCCGCGCTCTTCATCAACCGGGGCGCCGAGCACCAGGCCCAGACCCCCGGCAACGGCCGGCGCACCATCGCGCCGCCCGCGGGCTCGGAGTCCTGGCCGGCGCGACAGCTCCTCGAGCGGCTGGACCAGGCGCTCCTCGCTCTGCGGCCGGACGAGGCCGTGGATTTGACCGCGGCCTATCTGAAGGGCGGCTTCGATCGCGCCCCGCTCGTCGAGGAGCTGGCCACCGCGGCGTGCAAGCTCGGCAACGATCCGCACAACCAGGAGCTAGGGCTCTGTCTCCTGGAGGATTACCTCCACACGAAAGCGCACGACCGCGACCGGTTGCTCCTGGCCAGCGCCCAGCACACGGCGGGACATCGCAAGTACGGCGATCCCCTCGAGGCCTATCGCCGCTTCGCCGAGGCGTTCGACCTCGACAACCGCTGAAGCGGCAGCGGACGTCAGCGCCGCAGGCGAAGCGCCCGCTCCCGGACGGTGATACGCACCGGCGTCGGGAGCGCGGCTTCACCGTCCACATGCGTCGGTACCGGGGGTGTGGTCCGGATCTCGATCGTCTTGCCCCGATAGGTCGTCACCTTCGGATTGGCCAGATGAGTACCGCGATAGACGCTGGGGAGCCAGCGCAGGAGCTCGCCCCGCCCCAGTTGCCCGATGACGATCAGATCGAGGAACCCGTCGGCGGGATCCGCGAGTGGCGCGATCTTCATCCCCCCGCCGTAGTACGCGCCGTTGGCGGACACCGCCGCGGTCATGGCGCCGGCCCAGGCCAGTCGGCCGTCCACGTGAGCCTCGGCGGGAACCGGCCGATGCGTCCACAGCGAGCTCAGCACCGCCTGGAGGTAGGGGATCGTTCCGGTGCCGCCGCGCGACTGGGCGTGCTGCGCGACGGTCGCGTCGAATCCCGCGCCAGCGGCGTTGAGGAAGTATCGTCGCCGGGTGGCCGCCCACTCGGCCATGCCCACGTCGACGAGGACGTCCTTGCCCTGCGCGAGGCGGTCGGCCGCCTGCTCAGGAACCGACGGCACCGCGAGGCTCCGGCAGACGTCGCGGCCCCGTCCCGTCATGATCGTGCCCAGCGTGCTGACCGGATCTCCGGGCTTGTCGATGAGTCCGTTGATGACTTCGTTGACGGTGCCGTCGCCCCCGACGGCCACGACGAGCGGCCAGCCGTCGCGGACCGCCGCCCGCGCCATGGCGGTGGCGACACCGGGGCCCGTGGTTTCTCCGACCTCGAAGCTCAGGCCACGCCGGTGAAGGCGATCCCGGAGCGCCGGCCAGAGCCGTCGGGTTCGGCCGCCGCCGGCGGCGGGGTTGACGATGACGAACGCTTTCGTCAGAGCGATGCGACCTCGCGCGCGAGCAGGGCCCGCTTGCGCCTCAAGCCCCAGCGATAGCCGGCGAGCCCGCCATCGATGCGCACGATCCGATGGCAGGGAATGGCCACGGCGATCGCGTTCGACGCGCAGGCGTGGGCCACCGCGCGCACGGATGTCGGGGCGCCGATGCGCCGGGCGATCTCCGTGTAGCTCGCCGTCGTGCCGGCCGGGACCCCGCGCAGGGCTTGCCACACCCGCCGTTGAAAGGCGGTGCCCCGCACGTCGAGCGGCAAATCGAGCCCGCGAGCCGGCGTCTCCACGAAACCGACTACCGTCGCTACCAGCTGCTCGAAGCCCTTGTCGCCGCCGATCAGCCGGGCTCGGGGGAAGTGGTCCTGAAGCTCACGCACCAGGGCGGCCGGGTCGTCGCCGAGCAGGATGGCGCAGATCCCCTTGTCGGTGGTGGCGACGAGGAGAGAGCCCAGCGAGCATTCGCCCACGGCGAAGCGGATCGATGCGCCCGGACCGCCAGAGCGGAATTCGGTCGGGGTCATGCCGAGCTCCCCGGCGGCCGCGGCGTAGAACCGTCCGCTGGAGTTGAATCCCGCGTCGTAGATCGCTTCCGTCACGGTGTGAGTCCGCGCCAGCTCCTTCCGCGCTCGCTGCGCGCGGTGAGCCGCCGCATACGCCCGCGGGGTGATGCCGGTCGCCGCTTTGAACACACGGTGAAAGTGGAAGCGGCTGAGACCGCTCGCGCGGGCGAGGGCCTCCAGGCTCGGGACCTCATCGGCGGTCTCGATCGCGCGACAGGCCTTCGCCACCGTCGCGCTGTGCGGCGCCGCCGGCTCGGGATGGTTCGGACGGCACCGTCGGCACGGCCGGAAGCCCGCGGCCTCCGCCTCCTGGGGGGTGGCGTGGAAGCGGACGTTCTCACGCCGCGCCCGGCGCGCCGCGCAGGAGGGCCGGCAATAGACGCCGGTCGTCCGCACGGAGAAATAGAAGCTGCCGTCGGCACTCCGATCCCGGCGGGTGATGGCCGCCCAGCGATCCTCGTCGGTAGCTGACATGATGGGCCTCCTTGTTCTGGAGGCCATCATGGGCGACGGCCGGGCGGCCGGCATCCCGGTCCTTGCTCTCAAATCCGACTCAACGCGGGGATGACCTTGGCGCCCATCAACTCGATGGAGCGCATGGTCGTCGGGTGATCCATGCGCGATTCTTGGGCCTCGAGCAGCAGGTGGCCGATCCCCAACTCCCGCTGGATCAGGGCGAAGCGGTCGGACACCTCGTCGGGGGTGCCGGCGATGATGAAGTGGCCGGCCAGCAGTTCATCGTAGCTCATGGTGGCCAGCGACCGGGGGCGCGCCTTGAGCGCGAACTGAGCGCCGGCCCGTGAGCGCATCCCCACCGGCGCGAAGTACTCGGCCGGCATGCGCAGCGTCGGGCCCATCCGCCACACGAAGTGCCGTCCGGCTTCGAGGGCCTGGGCTTTGGTGTCGGCGGTGACCGCGCAGATCAGGAAGCCGAGCTTGTCCGGCGTCACCGTGCGCCCGGCCTCGGCGGCGCCCTGGCGATAGAAGTCGAACAGCTCACGGGCGATCTCGAAGGGCACCAGGAAGGGCACGTAGGTGTAGCCCAGCCGACCGGCCCACACGGCGGTCTCCGGGCTGGCGGTGCCGGGAACCCAGATGGGCGGATGCGGTTTCTGGAGCGGCAGGCACCAGGGATTCACGTGGCGGAAGTGGTAGTGACGGCCCTCCCAGCGGAAGGGGCCGGGCTCCGTCCAGCACTTGAGGATCAGGTCGTGGCATTCCTCGAAGCGCTCGCGGTTGTGCACGGGATTGGTGTTGGCCCACCACGTCTCCACGCCGACGCCGCGCACGAAGCCGGACAGCACACGGCCGCCCGAGATGAGATCGGCCATGGCGATCTGCTCGGCCATCCGCACCGGGTTGTCCTCGATGGGCAGGATGTTGCCGAGCAGGAGGAGCTTGGCCTGCCTGGTCGTGCGGGCCAGGATGGCCGCCGTCATGTTGGCCCCCACGTTGACGCAGGACGGCGTGGAGTGATGCTCGTTGATCATGAGCCCGTCGAAGCCCACCTGGTCGGCCAGCTCGTACTCGTCGAGGTAGCGCTGGTAGTTGGCGGCCGCCTTCTCGCGGTCGAAGAAGCGATTGGGGAAGTCCAGCCGAAGCGAGGGATACTTCTCGCCCTCCGCGTCGGGGAATTCGTGATGCGGCATCTCGCTGAAGTAGTAGAGCTTCATGCGCGGCGCCCCGTGGTCGGCGCCGGCGCCGACAGGAAGTCGAGTACGAGACGCGCGAAGGTATCGGGCTGTTCGATGGGGGGTAAGTGGCCGCACCGGTCGAGCACGGTGAGCCGGGCGTCGGGCAGGAGCTTCTGGTACTGCTCGCCGCAGACGACGGGGACGATCCGATCCTCGCGCCCCCACACGATCAGGGTCGGGTTCGTCACCCGCGGCAGGAAATGCTCCAGGCGAGGGTTGTGCATGTAGGGCTTCCAGGTGAGGCGGGCCGCCATCTCCCGGTTGCGCGTGACGATCTCCAGCTCCGCCGGCGTGGGCGCCTTCCCGTACAGCTCGTCCCACTCCGGGATCGTGGCCGGGTCGTGCACGGTCAGCTCGCGAAGCTTGGCCAGAGGGACATAGAAGATGTCGAAGATCTCGCCGGCCTCTGGCTTGAGTCCGACCGCGGCCACCAGGACGAGCCGGCCGATCGCGCCCGGGCTCATCGTGGCGAGCTCCGCCGCCGTCCAGCCACCGAGGGAGTGGCCAATCACGTGAGGCGTGCCCAGACGCGCGGCGTCGATGAACCAGAGATAGAAGCGCGCGAGGTCGTCGACGCCCTCCATCCACTCGGCGTCGCCCG
>JBOHPM010000098.1:0-8878 GCA_050731715.1 Candidatus Rokuibacteriota bacterium | reverse complement strand
CCATCGTCTCGTAGATCTCCTTCCACTTGATGACTTCGATGGGATCGGCCTGCTGCTCGAAGAGCTCGGCGAGGCTGTCGCGCAAGAGGTTGTCGGCGCTGTTCTCCAGGCGATTCACTTCGACCGCCTGCTCGTGAAAGCCGGGGTCCATGCCGCGCAGACACCGGATGGCTCGGTCCGTCGCGCGCGCGGTCTCCACGATGACGTCGGCCAGGGCCCGCGACGCCGCGGTGGGCTCCTTGATCCGGTACACCACCAGGCGCTCGGCGGCGGCCTCTATATAGTCGAGGACGTCGTCGAGCCGGCTGGCCAGGGCGTGGATGTCCTCGCGGTCCAGGGGCGTGATGAAGGTGGTGTTGAGGCGGCGGACGACTTCGTGGGTGATCTGGTCGCCCTGGTGCTCGACTTCCTTGATGGCGTGGAGCTTGACCCGCACGTCCGTGAAGTTGTGCACCAGATCGTGGAGGAGCCCGGCCGCATGCAGGATGTGCTGGGACTGCTGCTCGAACAGGTCGTAGAACCGGATTTCTCGCGGGAAGAGCTTGAACATGCCCGGCTCACCACGGAGTCTAGCGGAAACGGGGCACCGGCGCCAGCGCAAGCTCGCAGCTGTCCGCAGGGACGGTCGCCGCGACTCTCGTCGCGCCCTCCGAACGACCGTCGACCGTGATTCCGGCGGGGCATGGGCGTGGCGAAGCCCGGGTGCCCATGCCCTGTTCAATCAATCAAATATCGAAGTAGAGCGCGAACTCCCAGGGGTGCGGCCGGAGCCGGATGGGATCGACCTCGTTCTTGCGCTTGTAGTCGATCCAGGTCTCGATGAGATCCGGCGTGAAGACATCGCCCTTGAGCAACCAGTCGTGCGACTTCTCGAGGTTGTCGAGCACGATGTCCAGCGCGCCGGGCAGCTGCTTGATCTTCTTCTGCTCGGCCGCCGGCAGCTCGTAGAGGTCCTTGTCCACCGGCTTGCCAGGATCGATCTTGTTGGCGATGCCGTCCAGGCCGGCCATCACGCAGGCCGCGAACGACAGGTACGGGTTGCAGGTGGGATCCGGCGTGCGGAACTCGATGCGCTTGGCCCCTTCCGACTTGGAGTACACCGGGATCCGGATACACGCCGAGCGATTGCGCTGACTATAGACGAGGTTGATCGGCGCCTCGTAGCCGGGCACCAGGCGCTTGTAGGAGTTCGTCGAGGGGGCGATCAGCGCGAGCAGCGCGGGGGCGTGCTTGAGGATGCCCCCGATGTAGTAGAGGCAGGTCTTGGAGATGTCGGCGTAGCCCCCGCGCTCGTAGAACAGGTTCTTACCGTTCTTCCAGATCGACTGGTGGGTGTGCATCCCCGAGCCGTTGTCCTGGAACAGCGGCTTGGGCATGAAGGTGGCCGTCTTGCCCCACTTCCGCGCCGTGTTCTTCGCGCAGTACTTGTACCACATGACCTTGTCGGCCATCTTCGTCAGCGTGTCGTACCGCATGTCGATCTCGGTCTGGCCGGCGGTCGCCACCTCGTGGTGGTGCACCTCGATGCGGACGCCGACGCTCTCGAGGGCGAGCACCATGTCCGAGCGAATGTCCTGGAACTTGTCCATCGGGGGAACTGGAAAGTAGCCCTGCTTGTAGCGTGGCTTGTAGCCCAGGTTGGGATTCTCCGCCGGGCCTTCCTTGCCGGCGTTCCAGAAGCCGGCCTCCGAGTCGATGAAGTAATATCCGCAGTTGTACGACTGGTCGAAGCGGATGGAGTCGAAGAAGAAGAACTCGAGCTCGGGCCCGATGTACACGGTGTCGCCCACGCCGCTCTTCTTGAGGTAGGCCTCGACCTTCTGGGCCACGTAGCGCGGATCCCGGGTGTAGGCCTTGCCGGTCACGGGGTCCTTCACGTTGCAGATGAGGACGAGGGTGGGCACCGCCGTGAAGGGGTCCATCACGGCCGTCGCGGGATCCGGGATCAGGAGCATGTCGGACTCGTCGATCGTCTGGAAGCCGCGGATCGACGAGCCGTCGAATCCCAGCCCTTCCTCGAAGATGCCCTCGTTGAGCTCGGACACGGGAATCGAGAAATGCTGCCAGAGCCCCGGCAGGTCGATGAAGCGGAGATCGACGATCTTGGCGCCTTTCTCCTTAGCCAGCTTGAGGACATCCTTCGGGGTCATGCAATCCCTCTCCTCTTCGGTGAGTTGTGGCCAGGCCGAACCGGCGGCGCCGTAGGGCGCCACCGGTTCGCTACCTTAGTGAACAATCCCGGCAAAATCAAGGCTCCTGGCCTCAGTGGGCGGTACGCACTTTGGCCTCGGCCGCCCGCATGGCGTCGGACATGGCGCTGCCGCTCGCGAACTCCCCGTACGAGCCACCCCCCAGCGCGTACGCCGTCTCCGAGTGCTGGGAGAGATCCAGGCCAACCGCCTCTTCCTCGTCGCTGACCCGGAGCCCGACCACCGCGTCCACGACCTTGAGGATGATGGCCGTCCCGACGATGGCCAGGGCATACGTGGCCGCCACCGCCACCACCTGGTTCCAGAGCTGGCCCGGGTTGCCGTAGAAGAGTCCGTCGGCGCCAGCCTCGTTGACGGCCTTGGAGGCGAACAGCCCGGTGGCCAGGGCGCCCCAGGTGCCGCCGACGCCGTGCACGCCGACCACGTCCAGGGAGTCGTCGTACCCGAGCTTCGACTTGAAGTTGCAGGCGCTGTAACAGAGCAGGCCAGCCAGCCCGCCGATGATGATGGATGCGATCGGTCCCACGAAGCCCGCGGCCGGGGTGATGGCGACGAGGCCGGCCACCGCCCCCGAAGCCGCGCCCAGCACCGTGGGCTTGCCCCGGGTCGCCCACTCGGTGAACATCCAGCCCAGGGCGGCCGCCGCTGCCGCGGTGTTCGTGGCCGTGAAGGCGCTGGCGGCCAGGCCGTCGGCGGCGAGCGCGCTGCCAGCGTTGAACCCGAACCAGCCGACCCACAGGAACCCGGCCCCCATGACCGTCAGCGGGAGGTTGTGGGGTGGCATGGGCTGGTGACCGTACCCGCGGCGCCGGCCGATCATGATCGCGCACACCAGGGCCGAGACGCCGGACGAGATGTGGACCACGGTGCCCCCGGCGAAGTCCAGGGCGCCGAACCTCTTGAGCCAGCCGCCGTCGCCCCACACCCAGTGGGCCAGCGGGTCGTAGACGAAGGTGGCCCACATGAGCGTGAACAGGATGAAAGCCGAGAACTTCTTGCGCTCGGCGAAGGTGCCGGTGATGAGGGCCGGCGTGATGATGGCGAACATCATCTGGAAGAGCATGAAGACCTGGTGGGGGATGGTCTTGGAGTAGGCCTCGAACGGCTCGACGCCGACCCCACGCAACCCGACCCATTCTAGATTTCCGATGATGCCCCCCACGTCGGGGCCGAACGCGAGGCTGTAACCCCACAGGACCCACTGGACGGAGATGAGCGCGGCAATGATGAAGCTGTGCATCAGGGTGGCCAGGGCGTTCTTCTGGCGGACCATCCCCGCGTAGAAGAGGGCCAGTCCCGGCGCCGTCATCATCAGCACGAGGACAGACGACGTCAGCACCCAGGCCGTGTCGCCCTTGTCGATCTTGAGCGGCTCGGCCGGCGCCTTGGGCGCCTCGGCAGGGGCCGTCGGGCTTGCCGGCGGCGCCGCCGGCTGCTGGGCGGCCACGACCACCGCCCCCATCAGGACCACGACCACTGCGAACGCGAGCGTCAATCGCCTCACGGTCAACCCCTCCCTCTGGGCTCGCCGTCGGGTCCGGCCCGGCGGACGGCCAATCGCGTCTCTAGAGCGCGCTCTCGTCGCGCTCGCCAGTGCGGATCCGGATCGCCGTCTCGACCGGGCAGATGAAGATCTTGCCGTCTCCGATGTTTCCCGTCTTGGCGGCCCCGGCGATGACGTCAGCCACCTTGCCCACGAGGTGGTCGGGCACGACGACCTCAACCTTGATCTTGGGCAGGAAGTCGACGGTGTACTCCCCACCCCGGTAGAGCTCGGTGTGGCCCTTCTGCCGTCCGAACCCCCTGACCTCCGATACCGTCATGCCGATCACGCCGATGCCGGTCAGCGCCTCCTTGACATCGTCGAGCTTGAACGGCTTGATCACCGCCTCGATCTTTTTCATCGCCAGCCCTCCAGGATTGGAACGAAAGCAACGCGTGTGCCTGACTCCTGCCGGCACGAGTCCAGCGTTTCCGGCCACTTAGCCGTCCGGTCCGGCGCTGGGCGTGCCCATCGATTGGGCACGCCCCCGCCCCGGTGCCTGTGTTTCGAGCGCTCGAGCTACGCGGGGCGCTGGGGGATCCCGTGCTTGCGCATCTTGGAGTACAGCGTCGGGCGGCGCAGGCCGAGCAGCCCCGCCGCCGCCTGCTTATTCCACCGGGTCGTCTCCAGGGCCTTGAGGATCGAGGCGCGCTCGATCTCTTCCAGCGACCCCGACGGGATCTCGGAGGGCGCGATGCCCACGGCGCCGGTGCCGGCGCGCTGCACGGCCTCGGGAAGATCAGCCAGCGTGATCTGCGTGCCCCGGGAGACCAGAATCGCGTGCTCGAGAGCGTGCTGAAGCTCACGCACGTTGCCCGGCCAGTGGTAGTTGATGAGGCGCCGGTAGGCCTCGGGCTCGATGACCTCCAGGGGCCGGGAGTGCTTGAGGACGTAGCGCTCGAAGAACGCGCGGACCAGCAGGGGGATGTCGTCCCGGCGCTCCCGCAACGGGGGCACCAGGATGGTCACGGTGTTGATGCGGAAGAAGAGGTCCTGCCGGAGCCCCCCCTCCTTGACGACGGCCTCGGCGTTGCGATTGGTGGACGAGATCAGTCGGAAATCCACGTTGACCGCCTTGGTGCCGCCGATGCGCCGCACGATGCGCTCCTCGAGAACACGCAGCAGCTTGGCCTGCAGATCGACGGGCATCTCGGTGATCTCGTCGAGCAGCAGAGAGCCCCGATGGGCCTCTTCGAGGAGACCCGGCTTCTCGGCGGTGGCCCCGGTGAACGAGCCCCGCGTGTGGCCGAAGAGCTCGGACTCGATGAGGTCCTTGGGAAGGGCCGCGCAGTTGATCTTGATCCAGGGCCCCTCCCGCCGCCGGCTGCGATCGTGCAAGGCGTTGGCGATGAGCTCCTTGCCGGTGCCGCTCTCCCCGACCAGGAGCACGTTGGCGTCAGCGTCGGCCACCGCCGCCACCGTCTCCATGACCCGCTGCATGGAGGGCGCGGTGAAGAGAATCTCGCTGTCTGCCATCTGCTCGCCCAGGCGCCGCCGGAGATCGGTGTTCTCGGCCACCAGCTTGCGGTGCTCGAGGGCGTTCCGGACGAGGCCCAGCACTTCCTCGGGGTCGAAGGGCTTTTCCAGCACGTGGAAGGCCCCGGCGCCCTTGGTGGCTTCCATGGCCCGACGGACCGAGCCGTAGGCCGTGATGATGATCACCTCCAGGGCAGGATCGCGCTTCTTGAGTTCGCGGGTGAGCGCGATGCCGTCACCATCGGGGAGCATGAGGTCGACGATCGCCATGTGGGCTTCGAGCTGAGCCAGCGCGGCCAGGGCCGTATCGACGCTGCCGGCGATGCGAACTGCGTAGCCCTCGGCCTCCAGCGTCATACGCAGCCCGTCGACGATGGTCGGCTCGTCGTCGACGACCAGGACGGTCCGGCCCTGCTTCACCGACCCTCCCCCGCTCCGCCCCGCGCCGGCGGCGCGCCCGCGGGCAGACGGATGCGGACGCGGGTGCCGTGGCCGGGCGAGCTCTGGATGGTCAGCTCGCCCCCGTGGAGATCGATGACCGAGCGGGCGATCGCCATCCCCAGTCCGGTCCCCTCCGGCTTGGTGGTGAAGAAGAGATCGAAGGCGCGAGCCAGCACCTCCTCCGGCATCCCCGGGCCGGTGTCGTCGATGGCCACGGTGACGGTCTGGCTCTCGGCCGAGTACGTCAGGCTCACGTCGAGCCGCCCTCGGTCACTCAGCGCCTCCAACCCGTTGAGGATCAGGTTCAGGAAGGCCTTGCGGAGCTCCCGCGGATCGACGTGGATCTGCGGACAGCGGGCATCGTAGGCGCGGGCCACCTCGATCCGCTCGTCAGAGCACCGCGCCCGGGCCAGGGCGATGCACTCGTCGAGCAGCGGCGCCAGCGTCGTCGGGGCCCGGTGCAGCTCCGGCGGCCGTCCGAAGGCGGTGATCTCCGAGACCACCGCCGCCAGGTGATCGACGGTGGAGCTGATCTTGCGCGCCAGCTCGGCAGTGTCGCTTTCCTTGGCGCGCTCCAGCCGCTGCTCGAGGTGGTGGGCGTACAACCGCAATCCGGCCAGCGGGTTCTTCAGCTCGTGGGCCACCTGGGTGGCCATGCGGCCCAGCGCGGCCAGGGCCCCGCTGCGCAGGCGCTCGAGCTCGTGAGTGTTCCGAATGGCGATGGCTGCTTGCGACGAGAAGAGGGCCAGCAGCTCGAGGTCGTCATGGGTGGGCTCCACCCGCGCCGGTGTCTCGATCACGAGGGCGCCGACCGGACCCCGCTGCACCACCAGGGGCGCGGCCACGATGACGCGGCTTTCGGTGCCGGGCGCCATCGTGGGAGCACCCTTGTCGATGGCCTGGGAGGCCGCTTTCTCGAGCGCGCTCCAGGACGGCGGCGGGGTGCCCGCGCTGGCCATGGGCGTGAGGCGCCCCTGGCTCAGCTGGAAGACGACGGAGCGCTCGGCCTCCGTCGTCTCCACCGCGGCCTGGGCCACGGAGTCGAGGATGCGGGTCATGACCCCCGACGAGGCGAAGGTCTCCCCGATCATGAGGAGCCGCTCGCGGTCCCGCGCCCATCGGCGGACCGCCAGCGCGCGGCCGATCTTGGCCCGCAGCTCGTCCCGCACGAAGGGCTTGGTGAGGTAGTCGAAGGCCCCGCGTTGCACGGCGTCGACGGCGGTTTCGATGGTCCCGTGGGCGGTCATGATGAGCACGGGCAGGCGGGGCTGGCGGGTGTGGAGCGTCTCCATCAGCTTGATGCCGTCGACGGGTTCCATGCGGAGATCCAGGATGGCCACGTCGAACCGCGTCTTGTCCATGGCCTCCAGGGCCTGCCGGGCGTCGGTGGTCGCGGTGACCTGGAACCCCATGGCGGCCAGCCGCATCTCCAGCACCTCGAGAATCGCCGCGTCATCATCGACGATGAGCACGCGCCGGTTCATTGGACAGGGCACGGGCTCCCGGGCTGTCGCCACGCCCGTGCCCCTCTGCGATCGCCCGCGGCGATCCTTCGATCACCCGATCCGCGTCGTGACTCCGGTTGCATCACCGTCGGCGGCGCTCCTGCTTGAGGTCGATCTTCTTGAGCTCTGCGAGGTCGGCACGCAGGCTCTCGGCCTCCGCCTGCAGGCGCTGGAGCTCCTGCTTCAGGCGGCCAAGGTCGGTATCGCGCACAGCCAGTTCCTCCTTCAGACGCACGACGTCGGCCCGCGCGGCCAGCAGAGTACCGAGTGTGTCGCGGGTGGCTTGCGCGCGGGGCGCCACCGCATCGTGCGGGTGCGTGCTCAACAGCTCGTCGTAGGCCCGGAGGGCCGCCCGATACTGCCCCTGCTCCAGCAGCCGATCGGCGCTCGCGAGCAACGTCATCGCCGGACGTGGGCCGGTCGCGCAGCCGCTGGCCAGCGCGGCCAGCACGAGCCCGAAAAGCACGCGCGGGGCCCTCACGCGTCCGCCCCTCCGCGGGGCAGCAGCACCGTGAACCGGCTGCCTTTGCCCTCGTGCGATTCTACCGTCACCCGTCCGCCGTGCGCGGCGACCAACCCACGCACGATCGGCAGCCCCAGGCCGGTGCCGCCCCGGTCGCGATGGGCCTGCTCATACCAGCCGAAGATGTGGGGCAGCGCCGCGGCGGGGATGCCCACCCCGGTATCCTCGACCTGGATCTCCACTTCGTGGCCCACGTCGATCACGCGCGCGGTGACCCGCCCCCCACTCGGCGTGAAGCGAATGGCGTTGGAGACGAGGTTCACGACGACCTGGACCAGGCGATCCTCGTCGCCCAGGTAGTCGAACCGCGTGCCCACGCGCTCCAGCGCCAGCACCAGCCCGGCATCCTCGGCCTGGGGCCGTAGCTCCTCCACCGCTTTGGCCACCGCCCGGTCGAGGGCCAGCGGCATGCGCGCCACCGTGAGCATGCCGGCGCGAAGACGCGACAGATCGAGGATCTGGTTCACCAGCCTCAGGAGGCGGTCGGCGCCCTTCTCGATGATCCCGACCAGACGGGTCTGCTTGGTATTGAGGCCGCCCGGCACCCCGTCGTGCAGCAGGTGGCCGGCCTCCCGGATCGAGGTGAGCGGCGAACGCAGCTCGTGGGACACGGCTGCCAGGAACGTCTCCTTCAGGCGGTCGATCTCTTGAAGTCGCTCCGCCATCCGGTTGAAGGCCAGGCCCAGGGCCGCCACTTCGTCGCGACCCTCCACCTTGACCGGCTCGCGGAAGGACCCGGTGGCCAGGGCCGAGGTCGCCACGGACAGGGCTCGCAGCGAGCGGGTCAGCCGGAGCACGATCAGGGCCGCAGCCAGGAAGGCCAGGCCGACCGCCGCCCCCAGGGCCACGAGCACGCCCGTCCACGTCCGCGACTCGAGCCGCGCGGCCTCGCGCTGGGCCCCGTGGGCAGCACCGTGGATATCCTCGATGAGTCGGGCCAGCGCCGCTTCGACCTGCTCGATCAACGCACTGGATTCCGTCTGGGCCACTTCCAGGGCGAGCTGACGCTGGCCGCTCGCGGTGAGCTCCTGCTCCCGGGCGACGACCTGCTCATAGCCATCGAACGCCGCCCGAGCTTCGCTCAACAGCACCGTCTGGCTCGGCGCCGTGAGCAGCAGCGACAGCCGTGTGAGATCCTCCCGGACCTGCGCCATCCGCTCCCTCCAGGCCCCGGCGTACG
>JBOHPM010000097.1:0-8938 GCA_050731715.1 Candidatus Rokuibacteriota bacterium | reverse complement strand
TCGGCTCGGTGGACCACGGCCTGTACGCGGTCGCCTTCGGGGGCGGCCAGGTGGACATCACCAGCGGGAAGTTCGTCTTCTCGGCAAGCGAGGCGTACCTGATCGAAGGTGGTCGGGTCACCGTCCCCGTCAAAGGCGCCACGCTGATCGGCAACGGCCCCGACGCGCTGACCCGGGTGAGCCGGGTCGGAGCCGACCTCCAGCTCGACGAGGGGATCGGGACGTGCGGCAAGGACGGGCAATCCGTCCCGGTGGGTGTCGGGCTTCCCACGATCCGCATCGACGGCATGACCGTAGGCGGCACGCAGGTATGAGCGGGCCAGGCACCGACCTGCTCGGCTCCGTGCTCGAGCGGGCCACCGGGCGGGGCGCCACCTCCGCGGACGCGTTTCTGGTGGAGGAGCGGCGCTTCAGCGCCACTGTGCGGCTCGGCGAGGTGGACACGGTGGCTCATGCCCGCGACCAGCGCCTGTCCCTGCGGGTCTTCTCCGGTCGGGCCTCGGCGGCGGCGTCCACGTCGGACCTCTCGCCGGCCTCGCTGGAACGAGTCATCGAGGAGGCCATCCGCCTGGCTCGGGTCACCGCCGAGGATCCCTGCGCCGGGCTGCCCGATCGCGGGGACCTCGCGAGCGGGCTGCCGACCCTCGACCTGTCCGATCCCGGCGGCCACGATCTCACGCCCGAGGACAAGATCGAGATCGCCCGCCGCGGCGAAGGGGCCGCCCTGGCCCTCGATCCCCGGATGACGAACTCCGACGGCGCCGAGTACTGGGACCGCCAGGCGCGCTACGCGTACGCGACGTCGGGGGGCTTCGCGGCCGACTATGCTACCTCCGGCTTCGGCCTCAGCGTGGCCCCCATCGCGGCGCGGGACGGTGAGATGCAGCGCGATGCCTGGTACACGATGGCGCGCCAGCGGGCCCGGCTGGAGGCCCCGGAGGCGGTGGGGCGCCGGGCCGCGGAACGCGCGCTGCGCCGGCTGGGCGCCCGCAAGGTACGGACCACGCAAGTGCCGGTGATCTTCGACACCGAGACCGCGGCCAGTCTCGTCCGGGCGGTCGCCGGCGCCGCCGCCGGGCCCGGGCTGTATCGCCGCGCCTCGTTCCTGTATGACCGCCTGGGGGCCCGCATCGCCGCGCCGATCGTCACCATCGTCGATGACGGAACGCTGCCGGGGGCCCTGGGTTCCCGCCCCTTCGACGGCGAGGGCCTGCCGACCCGGCGCACCGTGATCGTGCGGGACGGGGTGCTCGAGTCGTATCTGCTCGACAGCTACAGCGCGCGGAAGCTGGGGCTGGCCTCCACGCACCACGCCGGGCGCGACGGCAGCGGAATCACGGTCGTGCCGACGAACCTCATGCTGCTGCCCGGCCCGGCGACCCCCGACGAGCTGATCGGCTCCGTGGCCAACGGCCTCTACGTCACCGAGCTCATCGGCTTCGGTGTGAACGGCGTCACCGGCGACTATTCACGGGGCGCGGCCGGTCTCTGGATCGAGAACGGCCGGCTCACCTATCCGGTGCAGGAAATCACGATCGCGGGGAATCTCCTCGACATGCTGATGGCGATCGACGGCGTCGGCAACGACCTCGTGCTGCGGGATCGCACGGCGTCGCCCACCGTGAAGATCGCGCGCATGGTCGTCGCCGGAGACTGAGGGCGGGAGCGCCGATGATCATCGACAGCCACTGCCACCTGCACGACGCGGCGTTCAGCGACGTCCGCGAGACGCTCAAGAAGGCGCTGGCCCACGGCGTCTGGGGGGTCGTGGCGGTGGGCTGTGACCTGGAGACGAACGAGCGGACGCTGGCGGCCGCGGCCAGTCTGCCCAAAGGGGTGTGGGCCGCCCTCGGCTTCCATCCCGATCGGCCCCAGCTCACCGACGTCGACCTCGATCGGCTGGAAGACCAGCTTCGCGCGCACCATGCCCGGACCGTGGCCCTGGGGGAGATCGGCCTGCCCTGGTATTGCCTGCAGACGGTGAGCGATCCGGTAGCGGTGATGAGCCAGGCGCGTCAGCGCTTCGAGCGGCTCCTCGACCTGGCCGTTCGCTATGACCTGCCGGTCGCGCTGCACGCGCCCCACGGGGCGGCAGCGCCCGCGCTGGACGCCCTGAAGCGCCGCGGCATCGAGCGCGCCGTCTTCCACTGGCACAAGGCGCCGCTGGAGGTGACGCGGGCCATCGTGGATGCCGGCTACTTCGTGTCGGTCGGGCCGGAGGTGGTGTATCGGGACCGCGATCGGGACCTCGTGACCGCGGTGCCGCTGGAGGCGTTGCTGGTCGAGAGCGATGCCCCCTGGCAGTACCAGGGCGAGTTCGCGGGGTTGCCGTCGGGGCCCTGGTTCGCGGGGCGAGTGGCCGAGGAAGTGGCCAAGATCAAGCAGCTACCCGTCGAGGATGCGATCTCCCACCTGTCGAGCAACGCCTGCGACCTCTTCGACCTGCCCTGGAACTGACCCGTCGTCAGCTTGGAGGGGGGCACGAGACGCGCCCCCCTCCAAACCTCCCCCGTTCACGCGTGGTGTGACACGGCCACCGTTTCTCAGATGGCGAATGGAGACAGCATGCGGCCAGGCGCGGGTGGCGGCGCGGGGTGGGTGGCCGGCTCCGGGTAATAGACGTAGCGCGCGGGCACGGCGTCGAGCCACGGCTGTACCTCGGGCAGCACCGAATGTAGGCTCAGCGCGCTGGTGCGGGCCCGCTGCAGCGCCCGTCTCTCGTGCACGGCGGCCAGGACGACGCAGGTCCCGGGTTGCTCGAGGGAATGGGCGAGGAGCAGGTAGGCCGGCTGGTAGCCGCTGACCGCCCCCTCCACCCAGTGGGCGAGGGCGGCGATGACGCGGGCCGCGGCGCTCGCGTGAGCGCGGAGGAGAAGCAGGGCCAGAGCGGAGGCTTCGAGTGGTACCCGGCGAAACTCTCGGACCGTGACCAGCGTGTGATTCACCATCGCGAGCCAGGACGGCTCAGTGGCATGCCGGGGGCCCTCGCCGTCCCGCATCGAGTAGAGGGCGAAGCATTCCGGGTCGGAGGTGCTTCGAAAGCGGGTTTGCACCGGGGGCCCGGGTCGGGGGAGGAAATCCAGCCCGGTCGGCGGGCCCGTCCGGTACAGGCAGAGGTCGCGCACCCACCGGGAGCGAAGTCGTGGCACGCCATACAGCGTAGCAACCGCCGGGCCCGGGCCAAACGAAAGAGATTCGAGCAGCCCTCTGGGCGCTATGCTAGGAGTGATCCGTGAGCCGACGGGCGGTCGTCGTAGGTGTGGTCGTTGTCCTGCTCGGAGGTCTCGTGTGGGCAGGATGGGCGTGGCACCGCTCCCGGCTGACCGTTTTCACCGACGACGCGCACGTCGAAGGCGTCGTGGCCCCGGTCAGCGCGAAGATCCCCGGGCAGGTGGTTGAAGTTCTCGTGAGCGACAACCAGGCTGTTCCGGCCCGGCACGTGCTGCTCCGGCTCGACGATCGGGACTGGCGGGCCAAGGCGGCGCAGGCGCGAGCGGTGGTGGCTATCGGCGAGCGCCGCTTCCAGGCCGCCAGCGCTCGTGTCGGCCACGTACGAGAGCTGGCCGCCAGCCAGCGCACGCAGGCCCGCGCCGCCACCATCCGAGCCGAGGCGGCCCAGGAATCCGCCACGCGGATGGTGGAAGCGAGCCGGGCCGTCGTGGAGGCGCGCCGCGCGGCGCTGGCCTCGGCCGTGGCCGAGCGCGACCGGGCCCGGGCGTTCCGGGATCGCGCCACCCAGGACCTGGCCCGCGCTCACGAGCTCGCCACGAAAGAGCTGGTGGCCAGGCAGTTCGTCGATCACGCCGAGACCGAGGCGCGGGCGGCAGAGGCGCAGCTCGCCGGCGCTGGCGAGCGAGTGGCCCAGGCCCGGCGGGATCTCGAGACGGCCGAGGCCGACGCCCGTATGCGCGAGGCGGGGTTCGAGCCGCAGCAGCTGGGTTTGCGGACCGCCCAGGCCCGGGCCGTCGACGCCCACGCCCAGGGTCAACAGGCCGAGGCCCTGGCCCAGGAGGTTCGCGTCCGTGAGGCCGAGCGCGACCTGGCCCAGGCCCAGCTCAAGGAGGCTGAAGCCGACCTGGCGCTGGCTTTGCTGAGCCTCGAGTACACCGAGGTACAGGCGCCCCTCGCCGGTGTCGTGGCCCGCAAGGCGGTGGAAGTGGGCCAGGTGGTGCAGGTCGGCCAGCCGCTGCTCGCGGTGGTGGCGCTGCACGATGTCTGGGTGGTGGCCAACTTCAAGGAGACGCAGCTGCGTCGGGTTCGCCCGGGAATGGTCGCCGACATCGTCGTCGATACCTTCCCGGATCGGACCTACCGAGGCACCGTGGAGTCGATCAGCGCCGGCACGGGTTCGCGCTTCTCGATCCTGCCGCCCGAGAACGCCAGCGGGAACTGGGTCAAGGTTGTCCAGCGGGTCCCGGTCAAGATCGTCCTGTCGTCGGGCGACACATCCAACCCGCATACCCTGCGGGCCGGCATGTCGGTGGCAGTGACCATCCACCTGCAGTGAGGGTGGAACGGACAGCCACCGCCGTCGACAAGCTACGCGAGCGCGAGGATGACGGCGGCCAGCACCAGGCGATAGATCACGAAGGGCCGGAGCGAGCGCCGTCTGAGATAGGTCACCAGAAACCACACGGCGACCCATCCACTCAGGAACGCGGCCAGGACCGCAGCGGCCAGCGGCCCGGCCTCGCCCGCCGGCAGTCCCTGGCGAACGAGGTGGACCATCTTGACCAGCCCGGCCGCGCCGGTGATGGGAATACCGAGCAGGAAGGCGAAGCGCGCGGCGGTCGCCCGGTCGAGGCCACTGAAGAGGCCAGCCGTGATGGTGATCCCCGATCGCGATGTGCCGGGGATCAGGGCCAGCGCCTGAGCGCAGCCGACGGCCAGCGCCCGCCCCACACCCACGCGCTCCAGCGGCTCTTGGTCCGGGGGCGCCGCCGCCGCCCGCCGATCGGCGACCCCCATCACGAGCGCCCACAAGGCGGTGGCGGCGGCCACCACGAGCGGCGAGCGCAGGTGCGTTTCGATGAGCCGGTCGAAGAGAAGCCCGGCCAGACCGGCCGGCACCGTAGCCAGCACAAGGGCGAAGGCCAGGCGCCGGGAGAGCGCCCCCGATACCAGCCCGACCAGCTCTCGGCGGAAATAAGCCAACAGCGCGCCCAGGGTGCCGAGGTGGACGGCGGCGTCGACGGCAAGCCCTTGATCGGGCCAACCGAACACCCGGGGCACGAGGATGAGGTGGCCCGAGGAGGAAACGGGCAGGAACTCGGTCAGACCCTGGACGCTCCCGAGCACGATGGCCTGGGTGTAGTCCATGGGCGCGCCATTCTAGCGTAGAATCCCGGGACCATGGCGAAGACCGCCGCCATCGTGCTGATCGGCAACGAGATTCTCTCCGGCAAGATCGTCGATGCCAACGCCTCCTACCTGTGTCGGGAGCTTCGCGAGCTCGGCGTGGACGTTCGCCGGGTCAGCGTCGTGCCCGACGAGGTCGACGTTATCGCCGCCGAGATCGCCGCCTGCGCCCGAGCCTGGGACATCGTGTTCACCTCGGGCGGGGTGGGGCCGACCCATGACGACGTGACGATGGAGGGCGTGGCGCGCGCGTTCGGCCTGCCCGTCGTCCGGCACCCGGAGCTGGTCGCCCTCCTCGCGCGGCACTACGGGGACCGCCTGACCGACACGCACCTCAAGATGGCCGACGTCCCGGCCGGCGCCGAGCTGGTGGCCCCGCACACGCTGCGCTTCCCCACTATCGTGGCCGGCAACGTCTACATCCTGCCCGGCGTGCCCGAGATCTTCCGCGAGAAGTTCGCCGCGGTCCGGGAGCGGTTTCGCGATCGGCCGTACCAGCTCAGGAGTGTCTTCGTGAGCATCGGGGAGGGCACCCTGGCTGACTACCTGAATGCCCTCCTCCGCGACTTTCCCGCCCTGCTCCTCGGCTCCTACCCGGAGCTGGCCAATCCCGAATATCGGGTCAAGGTGACGCTGGAATCGCGCGACTCCGGGTATCTGGAAGCAGCCCTGGGCGCGTTGCTGGCCCGGCTACCCGCCACCGCCGTGGTGAAGGTCACGTGAGCGCCCCCGCGGTGACGCGCCCCAAGGTCGTGGTGGTGATGCCCGCCTACAATGCCGGCCGCACGCTGCGCATGACCTACGAGGAACTGCCCAAGGAGAGCGTGAGCACGGTGATCCTCGTCGACGACGGCTCCACCGACGCTACCCTGCAGGTCGCCCGCGAGCTCGGGTTGGAGATCTTCGTCCACAACCGGAATTACGGGTATGGCGCCAACCAGAAGACGTGCTACACGGAGGCGCTGCGGCAGGGGGCGGACATCGTCGTGATGGTCCACCCGGACTATCAGTACGACCCCACGCTGGTCCCGCAGCTCATCGCCCCCATCGTGGACGGGGGGGCCGACGTCGTGCTCGGCTCCCGGCTCAAGAGCGGCTCCGCGGTGGCCCAGGGCATGCCCAGGTGGAAGTACGCGGCCAACCGCTTCCTCACTGGTGTCGAGAATCGTTCCTTCGGCCTGCGGCTGAGCGAGTATCACACCGGTTACCGGGCCTTCCGCCGGCAGGTGCTGGAGACCGTGAACTTCCTGCTCAACTCCGACAATTTCGTGTTCGATCAGGAGATCATCGGACAGGTGGTGGCCGGGGGATTCCGGATCACCGAGATCTCCGTGCCCACGCGCTATTTTCCTGCGGCATCCTCGGCGGGGCTGCTGGCCTCCAGCGTCTACGGCGCCCGCATCCTGACGATGCTCTTCGCGTTCGTGCTCCATCGACGCGGCATCCGGCGCTCGCGCCGTTTCGACAGCCTGCGGGCCCGCTACACCCGGCTGGCCTGATCCCGGCCGGTCACGGCTGGGCACCCCCCCCGAGAATGTGGGAGGCGTGGTGGTGAACCATGAGCCAGCCGTCCGGGCCGTGCGTGAAGATGTTGGTGGCCAGCACCGACGTCACGGCGACCCGGCCGCCGACCTGGGACAGGATGTTCTCGGTGCACGTGACGCACGCCGTCTCGTTCTGCATCGTGACCTGCACGTCGGCGATGGTGAAGCGCATCTCGCCGAGGTCCAGGGCCTCGAAGGCCCGGTAGAAGCGGCGATTGGCCTCCTCCACCTCGGCGTGGGGATCGCTCATGAGGACGGGCAGCCCACCACGATCTCGTCGCCCTCCCGGCGCAGGGGCAGGGGGGTGAGCGCATCGCCCACGCAGGGCCCGCCCGTGCAGCGGCCGGTGGCCGGCTCGTAGAGCGCGCCGTGGGTGGAGCACACGAGTGTGCACCCGTCGTCGCTGAGGAACTCGTTGGGCCAGAGGTCGAGCGGCGTGCCCACGTGGGCGCAGCGATTCACGTACGCGTAGTGGCCGCCCGGATGGCCGACGACGAAGCCGTCCACCGTCCGCGTCCCGCAGCGCAGGCTGAACTTGGCCGTGCGGCCGGGCGGCAGGTCGGCGACCCTGCAGCGCCACTCGGACGTGGCGGCCATGGGCCGCATGTTACCATTCATCCTTGTGCTCGCGATCGATGCGCGTCAGGTAGAGAAGCGCTTCCAGTCGGGGTTGCTGCGCCGGCGTGTGGTCACGGCCTTGCGAGGCGTGACGCTGGCCGTGCCCCGCGGCGCCATCGTCGGGATCCTGGGGCCGAACGGGGCGGGCAAGACGACGCTGCTCTCGATCCTGGCCACGCTCCTCACCCCTGATGCCGGGACGGTCACGGTGCTCGGGCACGATGTGGTGCGTGACGCCGGGAGACTCCGCCGGCGCCTCAACATGGCCAGCGGACGTCCCTCGTTCCTGTGGAGCCTGCGGGTCGGCGAGATCATCGCATTCTACGGACGTCTCTACGGACTGCACGGCAGCCGCCTCCGCCGCCAGGTCGACCGCCTGCTCGAGGTGTGCGAGCTGGTGGAGTACCGACGGGCCCAGTACAACGAGCTCAGCACCGGGCTCAAGCAGCGGCTGGCCCTGGCCAAGGCCCTCGTCAACGAGCCGGAGCTGCTCTTCCTCGACGAGCCCACGCTCGGTCTCGACCCCGATATCTCCGTCCGCATGCGCGAGCACATCATCGCGCTGCGACGCGAGCGGGGTATGACGATCGTCCTGACCACGCACTACATGCGGGAGGCCGAGCAGCTCTGCGATGAGATCGCCTTCATCAAGGCTGGCCTCATCCTGGCCCGGGGCACCTCCGACGAGCTCAAGCGCCAGATCCGCATCGGCGACGTCGTGGCCCTGAAGCTCGACCCTCCGGTGGTGAGCTGGCTCGCCGAGGCGCCTGGCGTCCTGCGCTGCAACCGGGTCGACGACTGGACGGAATGCACGGTGGACGACGCCGAAAAGCGTTTGCCCGAGCTGCTGCGGGGCCTGCACGCCGAGGGGGTGGTGATCCGCAATCTTCAGGTGCGCGAGCCGGAGCTCGAGGAGGTCTTCGTTGAACTGGCGCGGTGAGGGGGTCGCCGTGTGGGCCTTCGTCGTACGTAACTTCCTCATGGGTACGCGCAACGTCTTCTTCTTCTTCGAGCTGCTGTTCTGGCCCACCGTGGGGGTGCTGTCCATCGGGCTCATGTCTCGCTTCCTGGAGCTCCGTGACGAGGCCACCGCCTTCATCCTCATCGGGACCCTGGCCCTGTCCGTGGTGCAGGTCTGCGAGCTCGAGGTGGCCTACGTGGTGCTCTTCGACGTGTGGTCCAAGTCGGTCAAGCACCAGTTCCTCGCTCCCATCGGCATCCGGCATCTGACCCTGGGGGCCTGGATGGTGGGTGTGGTCCGCGGGGTGCTGATCTTCGCGGTACTGGGCGCGCTCGGCTGGTGGGCCTTCGACTTCAACGTGCTGGCGGCGGGCCCGCTCCCGCTGGCGATCTTCCTGTTCGGCTGTCTACTGACCGCCTGGATCGTGGGCGTGGCCGTGTGCGCGTTGATCACGCTC
>JBOHPM010000096.1:0-8989 GCA_050731715.1 Candidatus Rokuibacteriota bacterium | reverse complement strand
GTGACCGGTCGTCCGGGCCAGAAGCACGCCCCGGGTGACGGGGAAGTGCATCTGAAGATCCTCGGCGCGGATCAGCGGCTCGGCGACGGCGATGGCTCGACCCTCCAGCACGCGGCTTCGTGGTCAGGGCCGACGGGAACGACGGCCGGATATTCCTCGTGACAGCGGGTGTCGACATAACGGCAGCGTGGCGCGAAGCGGCAGCCGACCGCCAGGCGATGGAGCGCGGGCGGCTGGCCGTCGATCGCCGTGAGCCGGTCGACCGCGTTCAGCCGCGGCACGGCCGCCATCAGGGCCTGGGTGTAGGGATGCCGCGGCGCGCGGAAGAGGGGGCGCAAGGGTCCGTGCTCGACGATCCGGCCGGCGTACATCACCGCGACCCGATCGCACATCCGGGCCACGATCCCGAAATCGTGGGTGATGAAGAGCATGGCCAGCCGCGTGCTGGCCTGGATCTCCTTGAGCAACGCGAGGTACTGGAGCTGGATCGTCACGTCGAGGGCGGTGGTCGGCTCGTCCGCGATGAGGACTCGGGGGGCGCCGGCAACCGCGATGGCGCCCACCACGCGCTGCTTCATGCCGCCGCTCATCTGGTGCGGGTAGTCGCGCAACCGCTCGTCCGGCGCCGCCACCTTCACCCGGCGTAACGCCTCGCCGGCCCGCCGCCAGAGCGCGCGGGGCTTCTCGGCACGACGGTGCACCCGCAGCGCCTCCACGAGCTGGTTGCCGATGGAGAAGACCGGGTTGAGCGAGGTCTGGGGGTCTTGCAGGATCATCGCGAGCTTGCGGCCCCGGACCTGCTCCATCTCGCGCTCGCTCTTGGTCACGAGGTCCTCGCCGTCGAGCAGGATCTGGCCGCCGACGATCCGGCCGGCCGGCTGGGGCAGCAGGCGGAGCACCGAGAGCGCGGTCATCGTCTTGCCGCAGCCCGACTCGCCGACCAGCCCCAGCGTCTCGCCTTCGTGCAGGGTGAGGCTGACGCCGTCCACCGCCCGCACCACACCCCAGCGCGTCTCCAGGTGGGCGTGCAGGTCGCGGATCTCGAGAACGGGGCGCTGGCCGGGCCGGCTCATGGATGGGAGCGCGGCGACGGCCGGCTCAGACCTGCTGGCGAAGGCGCGGGTCGAGCCAGTCGCGGAGCCAGTCCCCGAAGAGGTTGAAGGCCAGGACCACCAGCATGATGGCCGCCCCCGGCAGGAACGACAGCCACCAGGCGCTGGCGATGTGGCTACGGCCCTCGGCGACCATCTGGCCCCAGGACGGCGTGGGCGGTGGGATTCCCGCACCCAGGAAGCTGAGCGCGGCCTCGACGAGGATGACGAAGCCGATGTGCAGGCTCAGGAGCACCATGAACGTGTTCATGACGTTGGGCAGGATGTGCACCGCCATGATGCGCAGCGGCGAACAGCCGTGGACCCGGGCCAGGGCGACGAAGTCCCGCGCCTTCACGGTCAACACCTCGCCGCGCACGACCCTGGCGAAGCGCGCCCACAGGATGACGGCGATGGCAATCACCATCGTGCGCAGACCCTGACCCAAGCTCACTGCCAGGAGGAGCGCGATGAGGATGGTCGGGAACGTCAGCGTGGCGTCGACCACGCGCATGAGCGCGCTGTCCACGCGACCGCCCAGATAGCCCGAGAGGATGCCCACCATGAGCCCGATGCCGCCGCCGGCGAGCAGGGCCGCCGCCGCGACGGTGAGGCTGACGCGCGCTCCGTAGAAGAGCCGGCTCAGCACGTCCCGGCCGAGCAGGTCGGTGCCCAGCAGGTGCTTCGTGCTCCCGCCTTCCTGCCAGGCCGGCGGGAGCAGCTTGTCGGGTAGGGACTGCGCCGTCGGCTCGTGGGGGGCCAGAACCGGCGCGAGCAACGCCGCCAAGACGAGCACGGCGATGATGAGGGCCGGCACCCAGGGCAGGCGCGCCAGCGCCCCGCGCGCGCGGGCGGGCTCGGCCTGATCGACGGCGATGGCCAGCTCGCCGCCGGCGGCATCGAGGGCGATCGGCTTGTCGAGGCGCGCCATGGTGCTCCTCGTCTAGGTGTACCGGATCCGCGGATCCAGGTACGCGTAGAGGATGTCCACGCCGAGGTTCACTGACAGCACGATGACGGCCTTCAACAAGATCACCGCTTGCAGCAGCGGGTAGTCGCGGAAGATGACCGCCTCGTAGGTCAGCCGTCCCACGCCCGGCCAGGCGAAGACCGTCTCCGTGACGATCGCTCCCGTGACGAGCAAGGCGAAGAACACGCCGAACAGGGTGACGACCGGGATCAGCGCGTTGCGCAGGCAGTGCTTCCAGAGCACCACGTGGCGCGAGAGCCCTTTGATGCGCGCCAGCTTGACGAACTCGGTGTCCAGCACCTCGAGCACGCTCGAGCGCACCAGCCGCATGAGGCCCGCGACCAGGAACGCGGCCAAGGTGATCGTGGGCAGGATGTAGTGGGCGGGACCACCCATGCGGGCCGAGGGGAGCCAGCCCAGCGTGATGCTGAACACGTAGATGAGCACGATGCCCAGCCAGAAGGAGGGCGTCGCGATCCCCAGGACGGCGATGGCGCCGGCGGCGCGATCGAGGGGCTTGCCCCGGTGCAGCGCGGCCAGGAGGCCCAGCGGGATGGCCACCACCACGGCCAGGGCCAGGGCCAGCGGGACGAGGGTGAGCGTATTGGGCAGGCGCTCGAAGAAGACCTCGGCGGCCGACTTGCGGTAGCGGATCGACTGGCCCAGGTCGCCGCGCAGCGCTCCGCCCAGGAAGCGCGCGAGCTGCTCGTGAACGGGCCGGTCGAGGCCGAGGGCCCGCAGCAGGTGCTCGCGATCATCGCGGGTGGCGTCCTCGGGCAGGAGGAGATCGGCTGGATTGCCGGTGAGCCGGGCCAGGGCGAACACCACCAGGGCCAGGACGACGAGCACGACCAGACTTTGTAGAAAGCGCCGGAGGATGTAGCGCTGCATGCTAGGAACGCCGCGCGTCTAGTCCCACGGACGCTGTTCGGGACGGGGCATGCGCTCGGCCACGTCACCGAACTCGTGCCGACCGGGGATCGGCTTGAACTGGCCCACGCGCTTGGGGTTCACCGCCCAGTAGCCCATGCCCTCGATGATGGGAACCACGATCCACGAGTTGGCGGCGTGCTCGAGCATGCGATTCGTCATCGCCGCCCGCTTGGCGTCGTCTCGCTCGCTCACGGTCGTGTCGTAGAGCTTGTCAGCTTCTTGGCAGAGGGTCGGGCAGTCCTTGGGGTCGCCCAGCAGGTGCTGGGTGCCTCGCGAGACAAAGCTCGTGGCGTAACGGGGCGACGGCTCCGGGCGCCCGGCCGTGCGGAACATCGACGCCGTCCCGACCAGGTTCTTCTGCTCGCCCCGGGTCATTGGATCGAACACGCCCCACTCCACCGTCTTCATGTCGACCTTGACGCCGATCTTTTCCCAGAAGCCGGTGAGGGCCTCGCCGATCTGGACCATGAAGGGGGTACCGGGCAGCGCCGTGTTCCAGAAGGTCATGCGGAACCCGTTGGCGTACCCGGCCTCAGCCAGGAGCTTCTTGGCCCGCGCCGGGTCATAGCGCAGCGCGGTCTTTGCCCACGTCGTCCACCGTGGGATGTCGACGTCGATCGAATACGGAAACACCGTGAACGCCAGCGGCCAGCGGGCCTGCCCGACCATGACGTGGTCGATGATCTGCTGGCGGTCGACGGCCAGGGATAGCGCCTCACGGACGCGCACGTCGCTGAGCGGCGAGCCCTTGGCCTCGGGGCGATAGGTGCCCCAGAACTGAAAGACCGCCTGCATGGTGCCCGGCACCGAGACGATCTTCATGCCGCCGACCCGGGCTTCCTTGATCGCTTCGGGATTGATGCTGGCGATGGTGGCTTCGCCGGTCCGCACCATGGCCAGACGCGTGCTCTGCTCGGGGACGAGCAGGAGCGTCAGGCGCTTGAACTTCGGGGTGCCCCGCCAGTGCGGGTAGTCGACGGCCTCGTACTCGATCCGGTCGCCGGGAACGTTGCGGACGAACTTCCAGGGGCCGCTGCCGACGGGCTTCTCCCGGAATCCCCGGGCCCCGACCGTCTCGATATACTTCTTGGGCATCACCGTGCCTTCCATGAAGACGGCCCGGCTCAGGCTGGCCGCGAAGTGCGGGATGACACCCTTGGTGTGGACGCGGACGGTGTAGTCGTCGACGACCTGGACGCCTTCCACGGCGCGCCGGAGCGCGGCCGCCCCCGAGGCGATCGACTCCTTGGACATCGTCCGCTCCAGGCTGAACTTCACGTCGTGGGCGGTGACGGGGTCGCCGTTGTGGAACTTGAGCCCTTTGCGGAGGTAGAAGGTCCAGTTGCGGCCGTCAGACGACAGCTCCCAGCGCTCGGCGACGCCGGGCCCGATGCCGCCCTTGTCGAGATCGAACCCGACGAGGGAGTCCCAGAGGGGGGCGTGATAGTGCGCGTGAGGGGCCCGGGTGTCCAGGATGGGGTCCATGACCTGGGCGCCCAGGGTGTCGATCGCGATGACGAGCGTGTCCTTGTCGGCAGCCAGGGTTGTCGCGGGCAGTGCGATGAGCACGAGCGCCGTGGCAAGGCTGACGACGAAGGTGGGCAGGGTCCGCAGTGGCATGGGCCGTCCTCCTCTTCTCGAGTGGACCAGAATTGTCCGCAGCCCATGGTCGCCTGTCAAGCGCGTATACTCTCCGCCACACAGCTCCAGGCCAGCGGAGGAGCCATGAAGATCTGGAAGATCCTGTCCGTCGCGATCGTCCTCTCGGTGGGCGGGCTCGCGCTCTACCTGTGGGTGATATTGTCGTGGGCCTACTCCGATGGGGAGCGGGCGGGGATCCTCCAGAAGCTGTCCCGCAGGGGCTGGATGTGCAAGACCTACGAGGGCGAGCTGGCCATCTCGATCATCCCCGGGGTGATCCCCACCCTCTGGGACTTCAGCGTGCGCGATGAGCGAGTGCTCGCGGAGCTCAACGCCGCGCTGGGCAAGCGCGTCGTGCTCCACTACACGGAGCACATCGGTGTGCCGGGCTGCTTCGGCGACACGAACTACTTCGTCAACCGCGTCCGCATCACCGAGGACGGGCTCCTGCCCCTGCCCGGGAGATAATCGGTCCCGCGCCATGTCCGATCACCACGATCACGCTCATACCCACGAGCCCGCCGGTCATATGCGCGATCTCGAGGGGCACGTCCGCGCGGTCGAAGAGGACCTCGAGTACTACCGGACCCGGCGCCTGGAGCCCCGGGTCTTCTTTGTGATCCGGCGTGGATACCTGGCGCTGTACGACATGGTGCAGGCCGGTCGCGCGCTCGTGCCCGCCGCGGTCGCGAAGTCGACCGATCTGGAGTCGCGCGTCCGTCGGCTGGAGGATGAGCTCGACGCCTACGTGCGGGGGGTAGCCCTGGTCTCCTCCGACCTCGTGCGGGTCGACGCCGTGATCGAGGACATCCGTCAGGAGCGGGGCGACTACGATGAAACCTTCCGGATCACGAAGCGGTCGCACGAGGGGAGCCTGGAGGCGCGCGTCGATCAGCTCGAGCGCGATCTGGCCGCCGACGTCGGCCTGCTCCAGGCCTTCACCCGAGCGCTCGTCGACCGTGGGCTGCTCGATGAGGGTGAGGTCCGAAGGCGCCAGGAAGCGTCGGGCCCGGCGGCCCTCTGGGCCGGCGCCCGGATTGTCGCCCGCGCCTGGGTGGATCCCGAGTTCAAAGCCCGGCTGATGACCCGCGGCCGGGAGGCGGTGCGTGAGCTGGACATCCCGCCGGGCCGGCTCGGCAAGCTCGGGGTGGTCGAGAACACGCCATCCCTGCACAACGTCGTCGTGTGCACGCTCTGCTCGTGCTATCCGCACGACCTGCTGGGCGACACCCCGTGGTGGTACAAGCACGACAGCTACAAGAAGCGGATCGTCGCCGATCCTCGGGCCACGCTGAGCGAGATGTTCCGGCTCGAGCTGCCTGCCCGGATGGAGGTTCGGGTCCACGACAGCACCTCCGACGTCCGCTACATGGTCCTGCCCCGGCGCCCGCCCGGCACCGAGGGCTTGCGCGAGGAGGAGCTGGCCCGCCTGGTCACGCGCGACAGCCTGATCGGCGCAGCCGAGTGCCTCCCGCCCGCGCGATGACGGAGGCGGCCCCGCCCCGCTTCAGCGCCGGCGACGCCGTCCGCGTTCGTCAGGAAGTGGCGGCCGGAAACCCGAGGACGCCGCGGTATGCGCGGGGCAAGGTCGGCGTCGTGGCCGCCGTTCACGGTTCCATGGCTAACCCGCTGGACCATCGCGGCGTCTATCCTCCGCTCTACACGATCGTGTTCCCGATCAGCGCGGTGTTTCCCGGCCGGGGCGTCGGAACGCTCCACGTGGACGTCCACGAGGACTGGCTCGAGCCGGCGTGAGGAGGCGGCGTCCGCGGGCTAGCCGCCCCGCGGTCGCGCGTGCAGTGGGCGGTTGCTACCGAGCTGGAAGAGCACCCAGCCGACGGCGATCGCGGCCACGCCCGCTCCGAACGACGCCGAGTAGGAGTGCGTCGCGTCGTGCACGAATCCGGCCAGGGCCGGCCCCAGGCCCGCGCCACTGCGCCAGCCCATGCCCAGGACGCTCATGATGGTGGCCAGGGCCGTCAGCCCGAACACGTCGGGGACGACCTTGACGAACGTGTTGTCAGTGCCGGACGCACCCACGCCAAAGGCGCACAGGATGATGGGCAGGGCCCAGGTCGGCGGCTGCAGCACCAGGGCGGCCAGGGCGAGGCCCTGGATGAGCACGCAGACCTTCATGGTGGGCGCCGCACCGATCCGGTCGGCGGCGACACCGGCGAGGAGACGGCCGATGGCGGCGCCGACCCCGAACGCGGTGAGGACCAGCGACGCCCGCTCCAGCGGCAGCCCGCGGTCCCGAGCGAACGGCACGCTGTGGACGGCGACCATCATGAAGACGAGGCCCACGAGCGCCCAGGCCGCCACGAGGTACCAGAGCCGACGGTCTCTGAGGGCCTCGCTGGCGCCGGTGGCCCTACGGCCAGGCGCGCCCGGCGCTGCCGGGTAGCGGACACACAAGCTCGCGGGAAGGCCTACGCCGGCGATCAAGAGGGCGAACGCCAGGTAGGCGAAGCGCCAGCCGCCCACGCCGATCAGGTACGCGGCGAGCGGTCCCCCCACGAGCCAGCCGAGATTGAAGCCACTGAGCACGACGGCCAGGGCCAGGCCGCGTCGCTCGACGAACCAGCGTGACACCGTGGCCGCGGCCAGGACGTAGATCGACGACGCCCCCAGGCCGACCAGCAGCCCGTAGAACAGGTAGAAGTGCCACAGGCGGCTTATCCCCGCGCTCAGCGCGAAGCCCACGGCCCCGACCAGGACCGTGATGGCCAGCACGCCGCGCGGTCCGTGGCGGTCGGCGCGCCAGCCAACGGGGAACGCGGCCAGGCCCCCCACGAAGAGATTGATCGTCAGCGCCACCGAGACGCCGCCGCGACTCCAGCCGAAGGCCTGTGACAGCTCGGGCAGGAAGACGCCGAACGCGGTGAGCGACGTGGACACGGAGGAGGTCACGGCGAACAGCGCCGCCACCACCACCCAGCGCGGCGTCATCGCGAGCGGGCGAGGCCGGGCATGCCGCTGGGCGACGGGCTCGGCTAGTCGCGGCCCGGGCGGACCCGCCCGGCGATCCGCGCTTCGGCCGCCGTCCACCCGGCGTCGAACGGCGCACCCGGCGCGTCGATATCGATGACCAGCGGGGCATGATCCGAGGGAAGCGGCTTGCCCTTGCGGGCTTCGCGGTCGATCTCCGCCCCCACCATCCGCTTGGCGACCGCGTCGCTCACGAGCAGGTGATCGATGCGCATGCCGAAGTTCTTGTGGAAGCTCCCGGCGCGATAGTCCCACCACGTGTACCGGCCGGGCTCGGGATGGTGCCGACGGTAGGCATCGATCAGCCCCCAGTGGCCCAGGCGAGCAAAGGCGGAACGCTCCGGGTCCGAAACGTGCGTTCCCCCATGACACGCCCGGGGATCCCACACGTCGGCGTCGGCGGGAGCCACGTTGAAGTCGCCGCCGAGGACGAGGGCCTCCGTCGGGTCCCGGGCTTCGCTCAGCCAGCGGGCCAGGCGGTCGAACCAGGCGAGCTTGGCCAGGTAGAAGGGGGATCCCACGCTGCGGCCGTTCGGCGCGTACAGGCTGACCACGCGGACCCCGCCGGCCACGGCCGAGATCATCCGCGCTTCCCCGAGCGGCTCGTCGTCGGCGATCTCCGGCGTGGCGCCCGGACGGAGCGGCTCGCCGAAGTTGGTCACGACCTGCGCGATGCCGACGCGGCTGGCCACGGCCACGCCATTCCATCGCCCCTCCCCGTGATGGGCGAGCTCGTAGCCGGCCTCCCGAAACGCGGTGATCGGCGCGTCGTCGTCGGCCAGCTTCGTTTCTTGCAGGAGGAGGAGGTCGGGCTGGGCCCGCGCCAGCCACCACGTGACCTTGTCCAGACGGGCCCGCAGCGAGTTCACGTTCCAGGTGGCGATCCGCATGGCCAACCGAGGGTACCATGCAGGCGGAGCCGCTGACGCATGGACGACCTCACCTTCGCCCGGGCCCAGATGGGGGTCTCGCTGGCCTTCCACATCGTGTTTGCCGTCATCGGCATCGGGATGCCGGCCCTCATGGTGATCTCCGAGGCGCTGTGGCTGCGCACCCGGGAGGCGACCTATCTCGAGCTGACCCGGCGCTGGGCCCGGGGGACGGCCATCCTGTTCGCCGTGGGCGCGGTCTCCGGCACCGTGCTCTCCTTCGAGCTGGGCCTGCTCTGGCCTCGCTTCATGGAGTACGCGGGTGGGATCATCGGGATGCCTTTTTCGCTGGAGGGCTTCGCTTTCTTCGCGGAGGCCATCTTCCTGGGCATTCACCTGTACGGCTGGCAGCGTGTCCCGCCCTTCGCCCACTGGCTGGCCGGTCTCCTGGTGGCCGTCAGCGGCATGGCCTCCGGCGTCTTCGTGGTCACCGCCAA
>JBOHPM010000095.1:0-9027 GCA_050731715.1 Candidatus Rokuibacteriota bacterium | reverse complement strand
ACGGGCGTGCCGGTGGCGAAGGCGTCGACCTTGCGCTGCTCCAGAGCCAGGACCATGGCCGGTCCGGCGCCGATGCCGATGAGCTCCACGTCCTTCTGGGGATCGATGCCGGCCTTGAGCAGGTAGTAGAGCATCACCTGGTAGGAGAAGGAGCCGACGGCCACGCCGGAGAGCTTGAGGCCCTTGAGGGCCTTGATCTTGTCCGCGAGCGGGCTCTTCTCGGTGATCCACTTCTCGCGGGCCACGTCCTTGTGCATGACCACGTTGATGGAGTTCCGGGTGAGGATGCTGGCCGTGGCCAGCAACTTCTGCCCCTTCTCGTAGGCCTGTAGCTGGTAGGTGCTCGGCGTCACGCACACCTGGGCGTCGCGCGAGATCAGGGCCTGCAGCGCGCCGCCGCCCGCCACGGTGACGATCTCGACGTCCAGCCCTTCTTCGGTGAAGTAGCCGGCCGACTTGGCGTGGTACAGCGACGCGAAGGTGACCGCGGCGGCCGGGACGGTGACCTTGATCTTCTCGGCGGCCGGCGCGACGGCCGGGGCGACGAATCCGGCCAGGAGCAGCAGGGCGATCAGCCGGGGGCGCATAGAGCCTCTCCTCTCAGCCGAGGGCGGCCGGACGTCGGTCGTGGGGAGGATGCGGGCCATCAGGTCCGCTCCACGATGTGCAGGCCGCGGTGGCGATCGATCAGATAGAGCAGGCCGCGGCTGTCGTAGCAGACGTCGTTGCTGCACGCGCGGTCGGCCCCCGGCGCCGGGTCCGGCACGAAGGAGGCGACCTCGCGCAGCGCGCGGGGATTGGCGATGTCCACGATTCTCAGACCGTGCGCGAACCAGGCCACCGGAATCTCCGTTCCCCGCACCTCCTCGCAGGGCTGATGACAGCCGGTGAACTCGGGCTGGGGCGCACCGTCCAGGCCTTCGACCTGGAAGCTCGCGAAGGGTACGGGCCGGGTCTCGTCGGTGATGTCGACCATCCACAGGAAGGCCGGAACGCCGGCGCCGACACGCAGGACGTCCTCGTCGGCCACGAGCATGACGCGGCGGCCCATGAGGGGAAAGGGGATGGGCAGCGCGGTGTGGGTGGGGCACGAAAACGGCGGGCTCCAGTCCAGGCCCGAGATGAAACGCGGCTTGCCCAGGTCCTCGATGTCGAGGATGACGAAGCCGCCGTGCCAGTACGAGACGTAGAGCCGGTTGCCCAGGCGGATCGGGTGATGACAGCGATGGGCCCGGCCTTCCCAGCTCGGCGTCTCCCCGCCGGCGATCCACTGGCCGGGCATCCACCAGCGCCCGACCTCCTCCGGCTTCGCCGGGTCCTTGAGGTCGAGCGTCATCGCGATGTTGCCCCGGTAACCTTCGAGCTCGGGTGAGAAGTACGCATAGCGGCCGTCGAAGGTGAACCGGTGGACGCCCTTGCACTCCCAGAACGTGATCTCACGCGGACGATCGGGGCGGCTCACATCCCAGATGCCGAGGCCCCCGCGGAAGCCCGGCCCGGCCTGCGTGCGGGGCGGCGCTTCGCGGTTGACGAGCATGACCCCGTCGACCACGCGCACCTTGTGGGAGTGCACGTCGGCCGGGATCGTGAGGTCGGCGAGCTTGCGCGGATGCGCGGGGTCGCTGACGTCCACGATCGTCGTCCCGTGCGGCGCCTTCATGTGGGCCACGTAGGCGGTCGTCCCGCTCACCACCACCTGGCCGCCACCCGGACAATCGAAATACCCGACCGACCGGAGTCCCTGTGCCCGTCCCATCATGTCTCCCTTCAGCGCTGTCCGACCGGGCTCACCAGAATTCGCGCGACGCCAGCCGCGCGCCCGCGGCCAGGCTGGCCAGCTTGGCCCACACGATGTCGGGATCGACGGCGACCTGGCCCACCCAGGTGCCGAAGCCGCAGTCGGTGCCGGCGATGACGTTCTCGCGGCCGACCAGCCGGGCGTAGCGCCCGATGCGCTCGGCGACCAGCTCGGGGTGCTCGATGAAGTTCGTGGTGGAGTCGATGACGCCGGGGACGATGATCTTGCCCGCGGGCAGCTTCACGCGCTCGAACAGCCTCCACTCGTGACCGTGGCGCGGGTTGGCGGCCTCGAACGAGATCCCGCTGGGGCGCGCCGTGAAGACCACGTCGATGATGTCGGCCAGGGGCACGTCGTAGTGGTGCGGCCCCTCGTAATTGCCCCAGCACAGGTGCAGGCGTGCCTGGTCCGGCGGCACGTTGGCCAGGGCCTGGTTGAGGGCCTCGATGTGCAGGCGTGCCATGCGCCGGAATTCCTCGAGGGGCAGCGCGGCGTACTGGATGTGCCGGCCCATGGCCAGGTCCGGGCAGTCGACCTGCAGGACGAAGCCCGCCCGGGCCACGGCCTCGTACTCGTGTTTCATGGCCTCGGCGATCGCGAAGAGATAGGCCTCGTGGCTGGGGTAGTGATCATTGCGAAAGAACAGGGAGACGACGCCGGGGGAGGCCGCTGAGAGAAACGCCTCCTCGGAGGTGACTTGCCCGAGCGCCAGCTTCAAGTTCTCGGCGTCCCTCTGCGCGGCGTGGGCATCGCGCACGCGGATCGGCCCCGTGCAGGCCGGCGTCTTGCGCCGGGCCCGCCCGGGATCGCCGAATACCCGTCGGGCCATCCCCGGGAAGTCCACCAGATCCTGGTACTGGAGCGGCTGGCTGGTGCCGCCGAACCCGTCCAGCCGGTCCTTGATATAGGTCGCGTAGCTGGGCTTGCTGAGCTCGCCGTCATTGAGGACGTCGAGGCCGGCCCGGGCTTGCTGGCCGACCACCTCGGCCACGGCCGTGCGGACGCGCGCGGCCAGGGCGCCCGCGTCGACGGGCACGCCTTCCTCCCGGGCGAACATCATCCGGATGAGGTCGTCGGGACGGGGCAAGCTGCCCGTGTGCGTGGTCAGGAAGCGGGCGGTGCTGCGTCGCATGTCAGTCGAAGACCACGGTCCGGTTGCCACAGGGTAGCACCCGGCCTTGCAGGTGCAGCAGGACCGCTCGGGCCAGCACGATGCGCTCGAGGTCCCGGCCCTTCCGCGCCAGGTCCTCCACGGTGTCCCGGTGGGTGACCCGGATCGTGGCCTGCTCGATGATCGGGCCGTCGTCGACCACCGACGTGACGTAGTGGCTGGTGGCGCCGATGAGCTTGACGCCGCGCGCGCACGCCTGGGCATAGGGCCGGGCGCCGCTGAAGGCGGGCAGGAACGAGTGGTGGATGTTGATGAGCCGATTCGGGTACCGGGCCACGAACTCGGGCGTGAGGACCTGCATGTACCGCGCGAGCACCACGAGGTCGACGCGCAAGGCCGCCAGCAGCGCGAGCTCCCGCTCCTCCTGAGCGGTCTTGCTCGCCGCCGTGATCGGGAAGAGGTGGAACGGCACTCCGTAGCGGGTGGCGAGCGGCTGCAGATCGGGATGATTGCTGAAGACCGCGATCACGTCCGTCGGGAGCTCCCCGAGGGCGTGGCGGTGCAGCAGGTCGACGAGGCAATGGTCGAGCCGGGAGACGAAGAGGGCCGTGCGCAGCGGCCGATCGGAGAACCGCAGCTCCCAGCCCATCTCGAGCTCCTCGGCCAGGGTCCGCACGGCGCCCGTGATCGCCTCGGGCGCCAGCCGGAAGCCGTCGAGGTCCCACTCGACCCGGGACAGAAACAGTCCGCTCTCGACGTCGATGTGGTGGTCGGCGTGCAGGATGTTGCCCTGGTGCCGGAAGATGAACTCCGCGATCCGGTGCACCAGCCCTTTCTGGTCCTTGCCCATGAGGAGCAGGGTCGCGGTCTGCCTCACGTCGTCGCTCTATAGCACAGTTCCTTCCGCCTTGCGATCTCGGAACCGGCTCGGTATAGTCTCGCCCACTTGATCGCGTCCCTCCGGAGGCCCCGAACGACGTACCCCCACGCCTGAAAGGAGCGCCCCAGTGATCTACGAGATCCGGACCTATCGCATCGCGCCCGGCAGCCTGGCCGAAGTCGAGAAGCGGTTCGGCGAGGCCTATGAGTACCGTAAGAAGTACTCCGAGCTCACCGCATTCCTGCACACGGAGGTCGGGCCCCTCAACGAGATCGTGCACATCTGGGGCTATCAGGACCTCGCCGAGCGTACGCGCATCCGGGGCGAGTCGGCCAAGGATGCGAACTGGCCGCCCAAGATCGGGGAGTTCATCCGCGAGATGCGCTCGGAGATCATCGCGCCGTTCTCGTTCCTGCCCCCGGCCAGGCCCGGCAAGGTGGGGCCGATCTTCGAGCTCCGGTACTACACCCTCAAGCCCGGCACGCTGCCCGATCTCGCCAAGGGCTGGGAGGCGAAGATCCCCGAGCGCGTGAAGCTCTCGCCGCTCGTCCTCGCCGGTGGTGTGGAGTTCGGCAAGGCCAACGGCTTCGTCCACATCTGGGCCTACTCGAGCCTCGATCAGCGGGCCAAGGTCCGGGACGAAGCCCGCGCCAAGGGCGTGTGGCCGCCGCCGGGCGGCGGCGACCGGCTGCTGACGCAAGAGAACAAGATCCTGCTTCCGGCGGCCTTCTCCCCGCTGCAGTAGCCCTCGCGCCAGCACTCTCCGGGGCGCCGGCCTTCGCGCCGGCGCCCCGGAGGTCGGTCCGCCTAGCCCAGAGGCCCCTGGAAGACCTGGTCCGCGTAAGTGTCCGAGAGTGGTTCCAGGGCATCAGGCCACCGGGCCGCCACGGTACGGCGCTGGCCAGGCGTCCTGACCTTCCCGTCCCAGCCCACCTGCTCCATGTAGTAGTAGAGCTGGATGCAGTGTCCGTCGGGGTCGAGGGCGAAGGCCGCGTAGTCGATGCCGGGGTAGAGCTCCGGGGGTATCGAGTCGATGAAGGTGACCCCGTGCGATTTCAGGAACGCCACCGCCTCGCGCAACTGGGTGTAGCTGCCCACCTCGACTCCCAGCGACATGCTGGTGGTGTGCGCGCTGAGCCCTAGCGTGCGCCGTAGCTCCTTGGGAAACAGCCCCAGGCTGTGGTGCTCGGTGCCGCAGCGAAGGAATACGCAGCGCCCACCGTGATAGGTGGTCTCCTCGCTCGTCACGAAGCCCAGGCGCTCGGTGTAGAAGCGCGCGGCTGCGTCGACATCGGCGACGAAGAGGGCCACCGGACCGATCCTGGTGATCTTGAACGGCCGGGGCAACAATACCCCTTCCACGTCATAGGTCTCCGGGAGCGCTGGGCGGGAGCGATGGCCGGAGAAGAGGTCGATGCCCTTGTCGAGGGCCTCCTGGATCTCGGCGGTCTCCGAGATCTGGGGAAGCGCGGGGCTCTCGCGGAAGCCCCGGTAGTACATCTCGGTGGGCTTGCTCATCTGCTGCCAGCCGATCTGCTCGATGCCGTAGTAGAGCTCGTTGGTGTGGCCATCGGGGTCGTACACGTACACGTGCCAGTTCGATCCAGGCATGTCGCGGCCCGCCCGCTGGATGGTGACCGCGGTGCTCTGAAAATAGGCGTTGGCGTCCACGATCTCCTTGAGGCTGCCGCACTGCCAGGTGATCTGGTTGATCGTGACCTCGGCCCCGAACTTCCGGTCGGGGCGGTGGTCGAGGACCTTCTTGTTGAACAGCACCATCGCGTGATGGTCCGTACCGTAGCGGGTGAAGTAGCCCCGGGTATCACCGAGATCGACGTCCTTCGGCACCCAGGGGGCCTTGCCGAAGTCGAGGATATCGGAGGGCTTGAAGCCCAGGAGGGCCGTGTAGAACTCCAGGCCGTCGGCGAGCTTCAGCAGATTGAACCCGAAATGGCCCAGCCGGCGGATCTTGAAGGGCCGGGGCAGGAGCACGCCTCCGACGTTGTAGCGTGAGCTGAGCGATGTCATCGTGTTCTCCCTCCTTCGCGAGGACGAGCCATTCGACCTCAATACAGGTGGCAGGCGACGCGGTGCCCGGGGGACTGCTCGACCAGCTCGGGCTCTTGCTCGGAGCAGCGCGGCATGACGAAGGGGCAGCGTGGATGAAAGCGGCAGCCCCGCGGTGGATTCAGTGCCGTGGGGACCTCGCCGGACAGGACGATCTCCTCCCGCGGCTCGTCGGGATGCGAGGGGAGCGAGGCCGCGAACAGCGCCTTGGTGTAGGGATGAAGCGGAGTGGCGGTGAGCTCCAGGCTGTCGGCCACCTCGACGAGCTTGCCCAGATACATCACGGCCGTCTGCTGGCTGAGGTGCGACACCGCGGCGAGATCGTGCGCGATGAACAGGTAGCTCACCCCGAGCCGCCCCTGGAGATCTTCCAGCAAGCCGATGATGTGAGCCCGGATGGAGACGTCCAGCGCCGACACCGGCTCGTCCAGCACGATGAGCTGCGCACTGGTGGAGAGCGCGCGAGCGATGGCCAGCCGTTGCCGCTGGCCCCCGCTGAACTCGTGGGGAAAGAGGCGAGCCGACTCGGGCCGGAGACCGACCAGCGCGAGCAACTCCTGCACCCGCGCCTGCACCTCGCGCCCGGAGACGCGTTCGTGAGCCTGGAAGGGCTCCCCGATGATCTCGCCCACCCGCATCCGGGGGCTGAGGGAGCTATAGGGGTCCTGGAACACGACCTGGACCCGGCGCCGATAATCCATCATCGCCTTGCTGTCGAAGCTCGCCAGGCTCCGCCCTTCGAACTCGATGGCGCCGCCGGTGGGCTCCTCGGCGCCCAGGATGAGCTTGGAGGTGGTGGTCTTGCCGCAGCCGGATTCGCCCACCAGGCCCAGAGTCTCGCTCTTGTTGATCGTGAAGCTGATGCCATCGACGGCCTTGACATAGCCCTGGGCTCGGCCGAACAGGCCGCCGCCGACCGGGAAGTGCTTCTTGAGGTCGCGGACCTCCAGCAGCGGCTCACCCACGGGTGGCCTCCTGGGCGGAGAGCCAGCAGCGCGCGGTGGACCCGTCTCCCCGGTGGTGTTCCGGTGGCTCGTCGGTCCGGCAGCAGTCGATGGCGCTGGCGCACCGGGGATGGAAGCTGCAACCGGTGGGCAGGGCCGAGAGGTCGGGGGGCTGGCCGGGAATCGCGTAGAGCGGCTCCTTGGTCCCCAGCTTCGGGATGGAATCCAGCAACGCCCGGGTGTAGGGATGCCGGGGATCGTAGAACAGGCCTCGCACCGACTGCATTTCCACGATCCGGCCCGCGTACATCACCGCGACCTTGTCGCACATCTTGGCCACGATGCCCAGGTTGTGGGTGACGAAGATGAGGGCCACGCCGCTGGCGCGCTGCAGGTCTTTGAGCAAGTTCAGGTACTGGAGCTGGATGGTCACGTCCAGATTGGTGGTGGGCTCGTCGGCGATGATGACCTGCGGGCCTCCCGCCAGGGCGATGGCCCCGACGATCCGCTGGCGCATGCCCCCGCTCAGCTGATGGGGAAAATTCTTCATCCGGGCTTCGGGCGAGGGAATGCGCACCGCCGTCAGCAGCTCACGAACCAGGTGACGCAGCCGCGCGCCGCGGATTGCCCGATGGTAGTAGGCGGGCTCGGCCACCTGATCGTAGATGGAGAACAACGGGTCCAGCGACGCCATCGGGTCCTGCAGGATGGTGGCGATCCGCCGACCGCGGATCTCGCGCATCTGCGGCGGGGTCTTCGTCAGGAGCTCCTCGCCCGCCAGCTCGATGCTCCCGCTCACGATGCGGGCGCCGGGCGGGAGCAGGCGCACGAGCGCGTGGCACGTGGTGGTCTTGCCGCAGCCCGATTCCCCCACCAGGCCGAGGGTCTCGCCGGCTTCCAGGCTGAAGCTGACCCCGTCCACAGCCTTCACCACGCGGGTGCCGCGGAAACCGAAGTAGTAGGTCCGCAGCTCCCTGACGCGCAGCAGCGGAGGCACGGGGCGCCGACGCCCTCTAGCGGTTGCGCAGCTGGGGGTCGAGGCGCACGCGCAACCAGTCACCCAGCATGTTGGCCGAGAGCACCAGCATCGTGATGCAGATCCCGGGGAGCACCGCCAGCCACCACTTCCCCTCCATCAGGCTGTCGCGCTCCTGGGCCATCATGAGCCCCCAGGACGGCTCGGGCGGCGGCACGCCCACGCCGAGGAAGCTCAGGGAGGCCTCGATGATGACGGCCACGCCCACCTGCAGGCTGAACAGCACCATGACGGTGTTCATCACGTTCGGGATCAGGTGCCGCCGGATGATCCGGAGCTTCCCGATCCCGTTGATCTCGGCCAGCCTGACGAAGTCGCGCTCGCGGAGCGCCAGGACTTCGCCCCGCACCGCGCGGGAGTATCGGCTCCAGAAGACCAGCGCGAGGATCAGCACGACGTTCCACAGCCCGGGGCCCCGCACGCTCGACAGGAGAATGGCGAAGACCAGCGAGGGCAAGGTCAGCCAGGCGTCCGTGATGCGCATGATGACCTGATCCCACCACCGGCCCAGATAACCGGCGAGCACGCCGAGCAGCGTGCCGATGGCGCCGGCGAACAGGGTGCCGGTCAGGGCCACCACCATCGAGATGCGGGCGCCGTACATCAGCCGACTCAGCACGTCCCGTCCCAGGAAGTCGGTGCCCAGGGGGGTGTCGAGGGTGCCTCCGCTGGCCCAGAACGGGGGCACGTTGTCGACGTAGGGGCAGTTGGCCATGCCGAACTTCGCCTGACACTGCTGGGGGGTGGGCTTCACCGGGACGAGCCGGTCGTGGGGAGCCAGGAGGGGGGCCAAGAGAGCGGCGAAGGCCAGCAGGGCCAGCATCGACAGCGGGATGACCGGAATGTCGGCGACGAGACGATAGCTCCTGCGGGCGACCTGCGCGATGCTGGCGCCGGCGGTCGCGCCTACCGGAATCGTCGCCATGCCGTCCCCTCCTGCCTACCGTGAGAGTCGAATCCGGGGGTCGACGTAGCCATAGAGCACGTCGATCGTGAAGTTGAGCACCACGATCATCAGGCCGGACATCAGCACCACCCCCTGGACCATGGGGAAGTCCCGGTTGCTCAGTCCGTCGTAGAGCAACTGGCCCACGCCCGGCCAGTTGAAGATGACCTCGATGACGATGGCCACGTTGACCATGATCAAGAGGTTGAGTCCCGCGAAGGTGAGGATGGGGATCATGGAGTTCT
>JBOHPM010000094.1:0-9051 GCA_050731715.1 Candidatus Rokuibacteriota bacterium | reverse complement strand
CAAGCTTCGTTTCGCATCGACAGACGTCTTGAACATCGTGGCACGACCCTGACCCAACGGGTGACGCTTCACGAGATGCTCTCACAAATGGCGACATTGCGTGAGGAAAGCGCGAGTCGCGCCACGGCGACCGAGCGCTTGATGCAAGCGTTGGGACAAGCCCAGCAGGAACGGGAGCACGTGCGAGGGGTTCTGTGTGAACACGAAACGCGCTGGACAGAGCGGGAGGCCGAGCTGGAGCAGCTAGCGTCTCTGCTGGTGGAGCGAGAAGCGCAGACGCATGAGCAGAGGAATCACGCGACAAGCTTGCAATGAAGTGTGGAGGAGAAAGACAGGCTCATCGCCGAGATCACATTTCATTTGCTCGCTGTTCAGCGGACACTCGGCTGGCGAATGCTCGACCGGTGGCGACGAAGTCGGGATCGCTGGCTGCCAGCGGGCAGCCGACGATGGAAGGTGCCACAGGAATTCTCGCCACGGAACTGGATCCCTGCCAACCCAATCCGGGCCAGACGGCGGCCCGGCCGGCTGCACCCTGGAGGCCGCAATCCTCATGACGTTATCGCCTGGCGCATACACGGTGCACCTGGGCGGGGTCGGGGGGGCCACTGGGGTGGGGCTGGTCGAAGTGTTCGAGGCGCCGAATTAACACTCGGTATCAGGGTGGTAACTTGACCCCTTCGTCCCTGAGCTGGTCCTTGGTTGTTCTCGACACAGCGGCCGACGCTGGCTCGCCTGGCCGGGAGAGAGGACGTTTGGCCAGGTTGTCCGTCACCAGAACCGTCACAGCGGGCGTCGGGCTGTTTAAGCGCGCAACGCTCATGTTCCGCCACGCGCTCAGCCGCACTCCTCTGCTCGGCGAGCGCGGTCCCGGTCCGAGAGTGGAAGGCCAGTTAAAGCAGCCTGGCGGACGGTCGGTAGGACCCACACGGTCGAGCTGGAGCCTGCTCATCGGGGAAGCAGCTCGCGGACGTGCTGGACGGCTACGGCGAAGTGGACTCCCGCGGTCTCGGTGGCGGAGCCGATCACGATGCCGACCATCGCGCCCTGCTCGTCGAGCAACGGGCCGCCCGAGCTCCCCGAATCGATGGGCGCCTGGGTCTGAATGGCCGTCGCGCTGCGTAGGACGCCGTCCTCATATCGCCACTCGTAGTTGGGTCGAATCTGCGAGACGATTCCTTGCGCGAACGACCAGAGGTAGCTCTTCGGGTGGCCGATGGTGAAGACCTCCTGGCCGACGGCCGGCACCAGGCTAGCGAGGGGAATCACAGCGGCTTTCGGTGGGGTCGGCTGGGCCAACCGGACATGAGCCAGATCGTGGCGGGGGTTCTTCCGATGCACCCTCGCCACGAGAAAATCGCGCTTGCCGAGAGGCACGCCGGGCGGCGGCTTGAACCACACCGCAATCCATTCGCTGCCGCGGGCCTCGTGGGCCCGCCGGACGATGTGTTCATTGGTGATGATGTCGCCCTGCTCAGAGATCAGCACGCCGGTCCCTACCGACGTCGTCGAGGCGACGAGGACGACCCCGTTCACCCGCTCTCGGTAGATCGCCGGCCCGCGCGGCGGTGCGCCCCGAAACACCAGGGGAGGGGAAGGCAGGAGACGCTCAAGGGCCTGCTGGGGCAGGGAGCGCTCCAGCTCGGCACGAACAGGTGCCAGGTCGTCGGCAGCCACGACGGCGGCCAGGCCCAGCAGCGCGACGCCGATACCGCAGACGATGCGGATGACACCTGTCCGGGTCACTTCGCTTTTCGGAGGCCGGTGGCGATGCCCTGGTACGTGGGCTGGCCGGCGCTGTGGCTGATGACGGTAAAGATTCCGTCGATCTCGACGGCGTCGCCGGCACTGACCGTGGGCCGTCCCCACGCGAAGAGGACGTACGTCGTGCCCCGAGCGTCCTCGAGGCTGACCACGTGGGCTTCGATGCCGCCGGACGTAGCATCGCGGATCGCGCTGACGACGCCCGAGACCGTGCGCGTGGCCTGGCGATCGGCCGGCGTGAGTCGCCCGGGCGCGGTCGGGTCGGGGAGGCCGGCGGGCCATTCGACCCTGACGGCGGGTCCACTCAGGTTCTCGACGGCCACCCAGGTGATCAGTATGACGGCCACGGTGGCCGCGACGGTCCACGCCGGAACTCTGAGGACCAGGGCACGCCGCACACGCTCGGCCAGGCCGGCCGCGCGCGATCGTCCTCCGGGGTCTTTGCCGACGAGCCGATCGAGGGCCGCGACGAGGCGAGGGGAGACCTGGCTCGGGGCGCGGAGGCCATGGAGGTGGTCCCGGAGCTCCAGGAAACGGTGAAGGCAGGCCAGACACTCGTCGAGATGGGCCTCCGCACGCTGCCGGGTCGCTGGATCGATGTTCCCCGTCTCCAGCTGGTCAAGCACAGGCCACCCGAGACACTGTTGCTCCCCGTCCAGGCGCTCCAGCAGGCGTTCGGTCAACTGGTCGAGGCGATCCAAGAGACCTCCACACTATTACAGACCGCCAGCCGCCAGGATTCTTGCACCCTCATGCGCACCCACGCTTCCTGAGGCTCGCCCGGAGTCGTTCCAGCAGGCGAGCGATCTGGGAGGCGATCGTGCCAGGCGGTTTGCCGGTTTGTGCTGCGATCTCGCGTTCTTTCAGACCCCTGGCCTTCATGACAAAGAGCTCCCGGTCCTCCCTGTCGAGCCCCGCGACCTCCCGGCGGAGAAATTCGACGCACTCGTCGTCCGCGACACCGACCGAGATATCGAATGGATCAGGGCCAGCCGCGTGCTGGCCGGTTTCGTCCGGGTTGCCCTCGGCCCACTTGCGCTTTTCTTTCAGGACGTCGATGGCCTGGTTCCGGATGACTGTACGGAGAAACCCCACCAGCTCGGCAATCGTCGCGCCGCGAAATTGGGCCAGGCCACCAGCGTAGAGCGTGGTCAGCACATCGGAGAGGACGTCGTCCGCGTCGGCTACCGGCAGGCGGAAGGACCGGAGCGTGCGGCGACCGACCTCCTGGAAGGGTGAGAGCAGGGCCCTCCAGGCCTCCGGATCGCCGCGCTGACAGCGTCGCACGAGCTCGAGCAGATCGGCGCCGATCGGGCGTAGCTCCGTGGTGGAGAACTCTAGCACAACGCAAGAAACGAAGCCCGATGGAGTCTTCTCAGTTGGGGGACCGATTCGCGGGAGGAAGACGGGTCGTCCAAAGGCGGTGCCGAACTTGCGAGCATCACCTCTCCAGGGTGGGGCGGGGTGCCACTGCCGATCAGGCCCGCGACAGAGACGTGTTCAAGAGGAGGACTCGGCGATGAAAGGGAAACTGATGTAGTACGGCCGTCTCGACATGTCCTGGCTTGTTTTGGAGGTTCGCATGCGCGAGAGCGTCGACGTGGGATCAACAAGGTGGCACGGCTTCTGGCTCGCCATCGGTATGGCCGTCACGTTGCTCGCGGTTCCGGGCGTCTCGGTCGCCGGTCGCGCCATACCCATGGTCTTCGAGGCCAACCACGGGCAAACGGATCCCGGGGTGAAGTTCCTCTCGCGCGGTCCTGGCTTCACGCTCTTCGTCACCGAGTCCGAGACCGTCATGGCCGACCGCCGAACCGGCCAGGTGGTGCGGCTGCGTCTACGGGGCGCGCGCCAAATGATCCCTGTCGTAGGCCTGGAGCCCCTACCGGGCCGTAGCCACTACTACCGCGGGCGCAACCCGGCGAACTGGCTGACGAACGTGCCGACCTACGGCCGGGTCGCCTATCGCGATGCCTATCCTGGCATCGACGCCAGGTATCGCGCCGGCCCCGGGTCGCGGCTCGAACAGGAGTTCGTCGTCCGCCCCGGCGCCGACGCCGCCGCGATCGGGTTGCAGTTCGATGGCGTCCGGACGGTGACCGTCGACGCTGCTGGTGATCTCGTTCTGACCACGCCGACGGCGCCAGTCCGACTCAGCCGGCCGATCGCCTACCAGGAGATCGACGGCACTCGCCGCGTAATCCCGGCGGCGTGGGTCGTGCGCGGACCCCGAGACGCGGGCTTCGAGCTCGGCGCGTATGATCGCGCTCATCAGCTCGTCATCGACCCTGTCGTCGCCTGGGCCACCCGCCTGGCTGCCCGTGGCGACGATCAGGCCTTCGGTGTGGCCGCGGACGTCGGAGGCAACGTCTACGTGACGGGCGACACGACGTCGGCTAATTTCCCGACCGTCGGCGGATCTACGCTGGCGGGCGGCTTCGATGCCTTCGTGACCAAGCTCGACGCAAACGGGCAGTTCATCCTGTACTCCGCGTACATCGGCGGTTCCGGCACCGACGGCGGCCGGGCCATCGCGGTTGATTCCAGCTTCAACGCCTACCTGACGGGCTTCACCGACTCGGCGGACTTCCCCGTCACGTCCGGCGCGTTCCAGCAGTCCCCGCAGGGCGACTTCGATGCCTTCGTCGTCAAGCTCAACGCCACCGGGATGATCGCGTATTCCACCCGTATCGGGGGGTCTTCGACCGATATTGCGCTAGGCATCGCGGTCGATGGCAGCGGCCGCGCCCACGTCGCCGGCGGCACCAGGTCCCGCAACTTTCCGGTATTCAACGCGCTGCAACCCTTGCCGGGGGGCAGCGCGCTATGCGACCCCCCGTCCTTCGAGTGTCGAGACGCGTTCGTGGCCCGGGTGAGCGCACTGGGGAACATCCTCGAGTACTCGACGTTCCTCGGCGGCAGCGGCGAGGACGCCGCCAACGCCATCGCGCTCGATGGAAGCGGCAACGCCTATGTCACAGGCTTCGCCCTGTCGGCGGACTTCCCGACCACGCCGGGCAGCCTCAACCCCGGACCCGCCCTCGGGATGGAGGCCTTCGTGGCGCGCGTGAACGCCGACGCCAGCCTCGGCTGGGCCACCTTCCTCGGAGGCAACCTCCCCCCGGGCGACGGCACCGACATCGGCAATGGGATCGCCGTCACCTCCGGGGGAAGCCCCCACATCGTCGGCAGCACGACGTCGACGAATTTCCCCTCCACGGGCGGCGATATCTTCACCGGGCTCACCGACGGCTTCGCCACCAGACTCGACACGACTGGCAGCCGCATCGTGTGGTCCCGCAGCACGGGTCCGGCCATTCCCACCGCTGTCGCGCTCGACTCCATCAACGATGTCCACCTCGTGGCGAACCAGGCCGTCTGCACCGACCCCTCCCTCACTCTCCCGGGTTGCTTGCAGGTCCACCTGGACGTCGTCGTCAACAAGCGCAGCGGCGTGACGGGCGACACGCTCGACATCATTCGATTCGGCGGCACCCCCCGCGACGGCTCCGGCGACGACTTCGGCCATGCCATCACGGCCTTCCGCGGGAACATCTGGGTGGTCGGGCACACGTTCGCCACCGACTTTCCCACGACGTCAGGCACGGTGGGGACGGCCCCTCAGGGGCTCTCTGATGCGTTCGTGGTCAAGCTGGTCGAGCTGGCCGCGCCCGTGCCGCCGAGCAGTGGCGGTGGCGGCGACGAGGGCGGCGGTGACCATAGCTGCGTGATCGCCACCGCTGCCTTCGGCTCGCCGCTCGCGGGTGAAGTGCAGACGCTCCGACGGTTCCGCGACCGGGCACTCCTGACCAATGCAGCGGGGCGCCTGTTCGTGCGCGCCTACTACCAGACGAGCCCGCCGTTCGCGCGTGTCGTGGCTCGGGAGCCCGTCCTGGCCGCCGGGGTCCGCGGCCTCCTCCGCCCTGTCGCGGTGGGCGCCGGTTTCGCGCTCGACCGGCCCTTCGTCGCCGTGGCGGTGGCGGGATTCGCGCTCGTGGGAATCGCGGGGCTGTGGGTCAGGAAGAGGAGAGCGCTTGCGTGCCTGATCATCGCCGTCACTCTGCTCGGGGGTGCGTTAGTGCTGGGTGTACTCGAACAGAAGTTGCCCTCTGGCGAGTCGCCCGGGTCGCCACCGCTGCCACCGGCCGCCAGCCGTGCTGCCAGCCCGGAACCGCGCGCGCTCGACGGACGGGTGGCCAAGTCGCACACCTCGACGCCCTCATCACAGACCTGGGATCGTCCCCTCGTTCGTGGTCCGGTATCGGTGACACTCCTCAACCCGCTCGCTCCCCCCTCCGTTCGCCGATGGGCGGTGTCGTCAGACCTGATCGAGGGGACCCTCGGCGCCGACGGCTTTGTCGTCACCAACCCGCGTCACGCTCGCGGACTCGGTCTGCAGGCCGGCGACACCATCGTGAGCATCGACGCTCATCCCCCCACCGGCCTGCTGGCTGTCGTCCTGCTTCTGCAGCGCGATCCCGATCGCTCGACGGTGGTCGTCGAAATCGATCGCGGCGGGACCCGGCTCGTTCAGTCCCACCGGGTGCGCTGAGCTCGTTTGACAATCTTGGACTTTCTGGTGCGCCGGGGAGGATTTCAGCCGCTTTGGTGCGGCGGGCCGATGAAACGCCAACAGCGGCCCGGTAGGCGATTCTGCGTATCTCACGGAGGATAAAGGAGAGCCACATGATTCTCAGGATTGGATGGTTATGGATATCGAGTCTCATTGTTCTCCTGTCTGTAGGCCTCGCTGGCTGCGCCGGGAGCCCAGCCCGGGCTCTGGTGGATGCGTCGAACAGGCCCGGCGGCCTCTGGGCAGTGGTCCCGTGTCGTCACGAGCCGGACATTGGGGACGCCGTGCGGAGCGCCGTGCTAGTTCGCACTCCTAAGACCTGTCAGGCCAAATGGACTCACCCTACGGCGACCCAGGAGCAACTGGTTGAGGACATGACGGCATGCTCAAAGGCCGCATTCTGGGTCTTGTCTCCCAGCGCCGCCCAGGATCAACGGCTCGCCTGCATGGAATCAAAGGGGTATCGCAGGGATACTCAGCAGACTGCTGCAGAACCAACGTCGCAGCCCGTAACGGCGAAAGTCGACGAAGCAGACACCGCTCGTGGCCTTGTGCAAGAGCCGCCGCCGAACCCGCCGAGTGAGACGGCAACTAGCCCAGCGCCAGGTCCGGCGGTCTCGCAAGCGGCGGAGCCCACGATCAGCCCCACCGCTCCTGAGGGAACGAGCGGACGCGAAGCCCAGCTTGAGCGTCTCTCCAGTCTGAGAGCGCGTGGCGAGATCACGGAGGACGAGTACACGATACTCCGGAGGCGTGTCCTCGAAACGCCCGTCCCAAGAGCGGAGCGCACCAGCTCCGTTACGACACCGGCCCCACCCGGGCGGTCCGGGGCGCCGGGTGAGCTCAAGTGGCCTCCGGTCAACTCACGTGCCGTCATGTCCGTGCGGACTTCCGGGTCTTTCTTGAGTGGTTCCGGGTGGCACCTGCAGACGATCTACTTCCTTGGCGAGCGGGCCTGGCAAGGGAGGAAAGCGTTCGCCTTCAGCGACGGTGTGGGCACCACGTACTTTGATGCGCGACGCCGGACCCTCGGGCGGGTCAAGGCCGACGTCCTGGTCGAGTCGTTTGCGCCGTATTTCGTACTGGCCGAGTGGCCACTCGTCATTGGCAAGCAGTGGCCAAACCGCTATCGGCACCACGATTACGTGTCGGGCCGGAGATTTGATGATGTCCAGTACGACGGCAAGGTGGAGGCCCATGAGGACGTAAAGACTCCGGCGGGAACCTTCAAAGCGTTTCGGATCCATCTCGGCGGCATCTCGAGCAACACCATCCTCTGGTACAGCGGCGATCTTGGCATCTTCATCAAGACGCGGAACGAGAGATTCTCAAACCACTACCTTGGCAGTGGCGTGCGCGAAGCCGAACTCGCAATCTATGCAGAGAGATAAACTCGCCGCCCATACAAAAGGCCTCGTTGGATCATCGTCGACCCGAGCAAGGCACTGCCAAGCCGCGTACGACACGCGTTATTCGACCCTCGGCCTACGTCGTTCCAGAGGGGTTGCACGATGCGGGTGAACTCTTGGACGATGCTGCTGTTGGCGCTGCTGTCGGCCAGTGATGCTAGTGCCGCCTTCGCCAGAGTCAACATCTGGACCCCCATCGGACCGGATGGCGGAGCCATCCTCGCCAATGGTCGATCCCACCCAGGCCGGCGAGATTGTCGTCATCTATCCACGTGGTGTTTATTTCTCCTGCACCCCTTTTCCGTTGACGGTAACGCTGGATGGTCAAGATGTTTATCGTCCGGCTTGCGGCGAGCACGTCGTCTTCACTGTGCCCGTTGGCGAGCGGCTGGTCGGCATCAACCACTGGACGCGACCCGATGCGACCTCGGTGAGCGTGAGTGCCGGAAGTCGCTCCCATCTGCGACTCTTCTTTGCTCGCGGGCCGAGGCTAGAGCAAACCACTCCGAGCGACGGTGAGCGGCTCATGCGGGATCCGTGGACGAAGGCATCAACGCCGTCACGATTTGCGGGCTCGACCTCCGCGCCGCCGGCCGGCAAGCGGCGCGTAGAACGTTCCCTCGACCTCGACGATGTCCTCCTGGGCCAGGCCGCGGACCTCGACGATGGTGCGCGGCGGATAGCGGCCATCCGGCCACAGCTCAGCCTGCACCCGGTTCACCAGAGGGCGGAGGCGGCCCATGTCGGTGACGTAGACCACGAGCCGGACGGCATCACCCAGCGTCGCCCCGGCCGAGGCTGCGACGTGCTCCGACCGGGCGGCGGCTCAAAACCGGAGCGACATCTTGCCGACCACGAACGGGCTGTCGTCGACGTCGATCCGGTTCTGGTTGTTGTCGGCGTAGCGCTCCCCTTCGAAGAAGAACCGGTCGAAGGCGTAGCCGCCCGTCAGCTCGAACCCGATGTGGCGCAGGTCGAAGCGGAGCCCGGCGGTCACGCGCTTTTCGTAGTAGTGGAGCCGCTCGTCCTTGTCGGAGCGGCCGGCGCGGAAGTACGTGTCGTTGTCCCAGTCGAAGCCGGCCAGGAAGCGCAGGGGCCGGAAGATCTCGTAGATCAGCCGGGCCCCGACAGTACGGACCGCCACGTAGTGCAGGTTGATGGTGAGCCGCGGGAAAGGGCGCGCCTGCAGCGACGAGAAGGGCAGCCCGATGACCGCCGTGAGCTTCTCCGACGGAGCATAGATGTAGGCGAGCCCGGGAAACGGCACGTTGCCCAGGTACTCGCCGAAGTTCGTGTAGTTCAGGC
>JBOHPM010000093.1:0-9075 GCA_050731715.1 Candidatus Rokuibacteriota bacterium | reverse complement strand
CGGCGCTTCCACGACGCCGGGGCCGACCGGGTTATCGTCCGCCCGCCCGCGGTGGGAACGGAAGCCGAGATGGCGACGCAGCTCAGCCGTATCGCCGAGGCGGTGTTGAAGTAGCCGGACGCCGTCCCCGACCCGCGGCCGCGCCGAAGGAGCCGCCATGAGCGAGTTCAAGAGCGAAGTGCGCGACGGGATGCGTATCGACTGGGACGTGCCCATCTCGATGGACGACCGCGTCGTGCTGCGCGCCGACGTCTACCGACCAATCCGCGACGGCAAGTACCCGGTCATCCTGACCTACGGGCCCTACGGCAAGTGGCTGCATTTCGAGGACCTCTACACGGACCAGTGGCGGCGAATGGTCGCCGAGCATCCGGACGTGGCGGCAGGCTCCACCAACAAGTACCAGAACTGGGAGGTGGTGGACCCGGAGAAATGGGTGCCGGAGGGCTACGCGTGCGTGCGCGTCGACTCGCGCGGGGCCGGACGCTCCCCCGGCCACCTCGACATCTGGTCGGCCCGTGAGGCCAAAGACCTCCACGACTGCATCGAGTGGGCCGCCCGGCAGCCGTGGTCAGCCGGCAAGGTCGGCCTCAATGGGATCTCCTACTACGCCATGAATCAGTGGCAGGTGGCGGCGCTGCAGCCCCCGCATCTGGCCGCCATCTGCATCTGGGAGGGCGCCGCCGACTACTACCGCGACCTCTCGCACCACGGCGGCATCCTCTGCACCTTCGGGCGGGCCTGGTTCCCCTCGCAGGTCATTCGCGTTCAGTACGGAAAAGGAACGCGCGGATTCCGCTCGCGCATGAACGGCGACTGGGTGTCGGGGCCGCCGACGCTGAGTGAGGAGGAGCTCGGCGCGACCCGGAGCGATTTCTACGAAGACTGCTGGAAGAACCCGCTGGCCAGCGACGACTACTGGCGCTCGCGCCTGCCCGACTGGTCAAAGGTCAAGGTGCCGCTGTTCTCCTCTGCGAACTGGGGCGGTCAGGGCCTCCATCCCCGCGGGAACTTCGAAGGCTACGTACGCTCGGCCTCCAAGCAGAAGTGGCTGGAGGTCCACGGCATCGAGCACTGGACGCACTTCTACACCGACTACGGGGTGGACCTGCAAAAGAAGTTCTTCGGCCACTTCCTCAAGGGCGAGGACACCGGCTGGAGAAAGCAGCCTCGCGTCCTCCTCCAGGTGCGCCATCCCGGCGAAACGTTCGTCGAGCGTCAGGAAGACGAGTGGCCGCTGCCCCGCACCCGCTGGACCAAGCTCTACCTGAACCCGACCGAGCAGAGTCTCGGCCGCCGCCCGATGGCCAGGAACGGCCGGGCGAGCTACAGTGGGCTCGGCGAGGGCGTCACCTTCCTGACGCCGCCGCTGCCCCGGGAGACCGAGATCACCGGGCCGCTGGCCGCCAAGCTCTACGTCTCCTCCGAGTCCACTGATGCCGATCTGTTCCTCGTAGTGCGCGTGTTCACGCCGAACATGAAGGAGATCACCTACCAGGGCGCGCTCGACCCGCACACGCCGATCGCCCAGGGCTGGCTGCGCGCGTCGCACCGCAAGCTCGATCCCAAGCTGACCCTGCCCTACCGGCCGTATCACACGCACGACGAGATCCAGCCGCTGAAGCCGGGAGCGGTCTACGAGCTGGATGTCGAGATCTGGCCGACCTGCATCGTGGTGCCGGCCGGCTATCGCATCGGTTTCACCGTGCGCGGACGCGACTACGAGTACCCCGGGGGGCCCAGCGCGGGGCTGGGGACGCTGGGCGCGGTCTTCACCGGAGTCGGCCCGTTCCAGCACAACGATCCGCGCGACCGGCCCCCCGAGATCTTCGGCAAGCGGGTGACGCTGCACTGCGGGCCCAAGCAGCCGTCGCACCTGCTGGTGCCGATCATCCCGCCGAAGTAAGCGAGGTCGTATGGACTGCACTCGCCGAACGTTCATGAGCGGGCTGACGCTGGCGGGGACCGCTGGTCTCCTCGGGATGCGCGCCGCTGCCGCCGCCGAGCCGCCGCCGGAGACGTCGCGGATTCGGCTCGTTCGGACTCCTAGTACCTGCCACGCTCCCCAGTACCTTGCCGAGGACTTGTTACGGGGCGAGGGCTTCGCCAACGTCGAGTATGTGAAGCGGGCCAGCAGCGCCGATGTCTCGCCCACGCTGGCCGCGGGCGAGGCCGACATCAGCATGAATTTCTCCGGCCCCGTCCTCCTGAACCTCGACGTCGGCCATCCCCTCGTCGTGCTCGGTGGCGTGCACGTGGGGTGCTTCGAGCTCTTCGGGGGGCCGGACATCCGGGCGATTCGCGATCTCAAGGGCAGGACGGTCGTCGTAAACGCGATGGGGTCGAGCCAGCATGTGTTCCTGAGCATCATGCTCGCCAACGTCGGCGTCCATCCCAAGCGAGATGTGCGCTGGGTGACGCGTCCCTCGTCCGAGCACCTCGAGCTGCTCGCGACAGGCAAGGTCGACGCGGTGCTGGCCTTTGCCCCGTGGCCTCAGGAGTTCCGCGAGCGCAAGATCGGTCGCCTGATCGTCAACAGCACGACCGATCGGCCGTGGTCTCACTATTTCTGCTGCATGCTGGTCGGCAATCGTGAGTTCGTCCAGCGGCACCCGGTGGCGGTCAAGCGCGCCATGCGCGCGATCCTCAAGGCGGCCAATATGTGCAGCGCCGAGCCCGAGCGCGCGGCCCGCTTCATGGTCGACAAAGGCCTCGTCGGTCGTTACGACCACACGGTGCGGACCATCAAGGAACTGCCCTACGATCGCTGGGACGAGTATGACCCCGAAGATACGCTCCGCTTCTATGCCCTGCGCCTTCACGAGGCTGGCATGATCACCTCGAGTCCCCAGAAGCTCATCGCCCAGGGCACCGACTGGCGGTTCCTGAACGAGCTGAAGCGGGAATTGAAGAAGTAGTGCTGCCCCGGTCAGCCGATGGCGACTTCTTTGAAACGCCGGAGGGTCTCGATGTGCTGCTCGGGCTTGGACAGGCCCAGGCGCATCGTGTCGATGCAGAGGTGGGTGACGCCTCGCAGCCCGCGCCACGCGGCCAGCTCGGCGGCCCACTGATCCGGGGCGAGCTGAGCCAGCGAGAGCCGGCCCTCGATCCCGAACGCCGCCGGATCGCGACCGGCCGCCGTCACCAGCGCGTGAGCCCGATCCACGCGGGCCTGGCCTTCGGCGTCCGGGCGCACCGCGGCCGACCAGATCCAGCCCGCGGCAACCCGCGCCGCCCGTCCCAGGGCGGCGTCGCTGAGCCCGCCGATCCAGAGGGGGATCGGGCGCTGCAACGGCCGGGGGTGAATGCCGGCGTCGGTGATGCGGTGCCACTGCCCGCGCAGGGTCACCAGCTCCTGCGTCCACAGGGCGCGCAGGACCTCGATCTGCTCCTCGATCCGCTTGCCGCGCGTCGCAAAGCTCTCGCCCAGCGCCTCGTACTCGACGGGATTCCAGCCCACGGCGACACCCAGCCGCAGTCGCCCTCCCGAGAGGACGTCGACGGCGGCCGCCTGCTTGGCGACCAGGGCCGTCTGGCGCTGGGGCAGGATGATGATGCCGGTGGCCAGCTCCACGCGGTGCGTGACGCCGGCCAGGAACCCGAACAGCACGAACGGCTCGTGGAAGGCATCACGATGGCCATACACGCCCGTCAGGGTCGTGTGCCGGCGGCGGTCGGCGCCCAGGACATGATCGTAGGCCAGGATGTGGCTATAGCCCATTGCCTCCACGGCCTGGGCGTAGTCGCGGATCCCGATGGGGTCGCTGCCGATGTCGGTCTGGGGGAAGACCACGCCGATCTTCATCCGGTCCCTCAGCGGATGGCCAGCTCGGCCGGCTCCACCCCGCGCAGGGCGTAGCGCCCGAGCTGCCGGAGCAGGCCGCGGCCGTAGCGCGCCGTGGTGGCCACGCCGGAGGCCTGCAGCGCCACCTGCCGCTCGATGTGATTCTGTACCGCGTTCGTGAGTCGACCCGGGTGGGCCGCCATCCAGTCCTGGCCGGCGCGCAGCATCGCCATCAGGCGACCGTCGTAGAGATAGGCCACGAGCTCCATCCAGGCGTCGAGCATCGCGGTCTGGCTGGCGGCGTAGGCGCCGAGCGCGGTGGCCAGCGCGGCGGGCGCCGGGCTCATCCGTCCCTGCGCGAAGGGGGCGAGCGCGTCGGCCACCAGCTCCGCGGAGCGCAGGCCGAGAAAGACTCCCGGCGAGAGCATGGGATCCACGAACCCGAAGGCGTCCCCCGCCATGACCCAGCCGAGTCCGTAGCCGCGCTCGGAGATGAGCTGGTAGTTGGAGTAGGTGGCCGTCGGACTCACGCGCCTGGCCCCGCCCAGGGTCTCCGAGAGCCAGGGGTCGAGCGCGATGGCCCGCTCGAGCCGCTCTTCGGCCGTGCGACCGAAGTCGCCGGCAGCCGTTCGATCGAGGACGATACCTACCGAGAGCCGGTCCCTCAGCGGGATGCGCCAGCTCCAGCCGGCCTTGATGCGCGCGATCACCACCTGCCCCGGCTCCTCGTCCCAGCTGAAGCCCTCATAGTGGGCGAAGTGCGCGACGTCGTCCCGCGGTCCCACACGAGCTCCGATGCCGAGCGCCCGGGCCGCCTGGCGGGCGCGACCCGTCGCGTCGACGATGAGGTCCGGCTGCCGGCCCTGCAGGGATGGGGCCGCAGCTACCGTCTCCGCGCTCAGCGCCAACTCGGCTCCGGCCTCGCGCGCGCGCTCCAGCCGGGCGTGCGTGACGACGCGGTGGACGCCGGAGGCGACTGCCCGGGCCAGCAGGGCCTCGTCGAACTGCGGGCGCAGGATGTTGTAGGCGTAGGGTGGCACGGCCGGCGCGAAGCGCGCGAAGCGGAAGCTGACGCGATCCTTCGCCGACCAGACGAACGAGACGCCAGGCTTCACGAGCCCGACCGCCGCCGTCTCCTCCTCGAACCCCAGCCGTTTCAGAATCGGCACGATGGCCGGCACGAGGGATTCCCCGACGAGCAGCGGCGGCCGTCGCCCATGGTCGAACAGCGTGATCTCGGCGCCCTGGCGGACCAGCAGGATGGCCAGCGCCGATCCAGTGGGGCCGGCGCCGACGATGGCCACGCGAAGCCGCGAGCCGCTCATCAGCGCTCGACCGTCGTGGAGCGTCTCAGGATCTTGCCTCCGGGCGTTCTCGGGATGGCCTCGACCACCGTGAATTCCACGGGCACCTTGTACGAGGAGAGCGCCCCTGTGCAGTGGGCTTTCAGGGCCGCCAGGTCACCGCCCGGGGCCAGGACCACCTCGGCACACGGCACTTCGCCCAGATGCGGGTGCGGACGGCCGAACACCCGCGACTCCTTCACTCCCGAGAAGTCGTTGATGCACTCCTCCACTTCCTCGGGGAAGAACTTGAGTCCGGCCACGAAGATGACCGCCTTCTTACGGCCCTTGAGGTGCAGCGCGCCGGCGCCGTCCAGCCAGCCGATGTCGCCGGTCATGAACCAGCCCTCGCGGGTGAGGTGCTCGCGCAGCAGCCACGGCGCATAGTAGGCGGAGAAGAGGCCGGCGCCGCGCACCCCGATCTCCCCCGGCACCCCCGCGGGCAGCCGCAGGCCCTCGTCCGAGAAGACGGCGACATCGTACCCGGGCACGGGACGGCCCACGCTGGCCGACGGCGGCCCGTCCTGTCGCACGTTGATGCACGGCAGGCCGGCTTCGATGATCCCGTAGGCCTGGCCCACGGGCACGCCGTAGACCGATTCGAAGCGATCCATCACGGCCGTGGTGATGGGAGCGCTGGTGGAGAGCGCCAGCCTCACGCTCGGTAACGGTACGCTGGGGAGGCTGCCCAATCGCTCGAAGTGTAGGGGCGACGCGTACAGCACGGTGGCCCGGAAGCGCTCGATCGCGTCGACCAGGGCGCCCGGCAGGGTGTCGGGGCACATCAACACGTGCGCGCCGGCCTTCACGTAGGCCACGATGGTGACCGCGAAGTGATAGGCCAGGGGCAGGACCCAGAGGATCCGGTCGGCCTCGCTCAGCTTCAAGACCTGGTCGGCGGCCGCGATGCGGGCGGCCGTCGCCTCGTGAGACAGCACGACGCCCTTGCTGCTCGCGGTCGTCCCGGAGGTGAACCGGATGAACGCCGGATTGAGCTGGCGCAGCCCCGGAGCGCCCTGGACATCGCGGCTGGTCCACTGGAACGTGAACCCCGCGCAGGCGCCGTGTGGGATAGTCGCACGGCCGGCGGCGCTACCGATCAGCGGCTCCGTCCCCGGTGACGCCAGGCAGCCGTTGACATCGACGTCCCGGAGAATCCGGCTCACCTCCGACGGCGTGAGATTGGTCGCCAGGGGGACCAGGCAGGCGCCACTGGCCAGCAGACCAAAGGCCGCCGGCAGGTAGGCGAGCCCGTTGGCCGCGACAAGTCCGATGCGCTGGCCGGGCTCGACGCCCTGGGCGGCGAGGAAGGCGGCGACCCGGTCCGCCTCCAGAGCGAGCTCGCCGTAGCTAAGGGACCGCCCCGATCGCACATCAGTCACGGCCGGCTGCGGCCCGTGCCGCTTGGCGGAGGTCGCAAGGAGCTCGGCCAGATTCATCGGCGACTAATCCTCCGCAGCCCGACGGGCCGCCAGCGCTCCGGCGGCCTCACCCGTGGCCAGACAGGTTCCGATCACGCGCGCGGAGCCGAGCGCTTCGTGCGTGGCGCTCAAGCAGCGTCCGGCGACGAAGAGGTTGGGCACGTCCCGCGCCTGCAGACAGCGGCCCGGGATGTCGTAGGTCTCGCCATCCTCCAGGTACTCGTAGAGGGCGCCGGATTGGCCGTCCGCCCAGAGCTCGATGGGCCAGCTGGCCCGGGCCACCGCGTCCTCGAACTTGCGCCCGGCCAGGACGTCCTCGCGGGTCAGCCGATAGCGGCCCATCACGCGGCGACTCTCTCGGACGCCGACCTGAGGCGCGGCGTGCGAGACGAACGCCCGGGCAAATGGCGGCAGCGACCTCAGGAATTCGGCCACCGCCCGCGCTCGCCGGCGCCCCTCCTGCTCGGCTACCGTCAGGAGATCCCGGCCGGGGGAGAGCTCCTCGACGATCCCACTCAGGGCGAGCTTGCAGATCATCTCCCCGGGGTGGGGGGAGGCACCGAGAGTCAGGTTCGCGGCCCCCTTGGGCAGCGTCCCTTCCCGTTCGGCGGTGGCCAGGGCCCGGAGCAGGGCCACCCGAGCGCCGGGCCCCACGGCCGCGGTATCGACCTGCTGCAGCACGAAGATCAACGCCGGCAGCTGCCGGTCGGCCGGCGCCGTGGTCTCCGTCGCGGCACCCGCGTGGTGCGCGACCACGGCGTCGCCGCTCGTGTCCACGAATGCCCGGGCCGTCAGCTCGACGGTCCGCTCCCAGGTGATCACGCGCACCGAGGCGATTCGGTCCCCGACCGGCTCCGCCGCCGCGAGATACGCGTGCAGGTACACATCGAGGGAGCGGGCCGCGCCCGTCAGCTCGTCAGCCAGGGACATGAAGGCGAACGGCGTGTACGGCAGCACGAAGGTCCGGCCGCGGCGAATGGCTGGCTCGCAGCCCGGCATGGCGGCGAGCCGGCAGGCGAACCGCTCGGGGAATCCCGCGTTGAGCAGCTCCGGCGGCCCCGACTGCGTCGTGCGATAGAGCCCGCAGATGGTGCCGACCATAGCGGCCGTGGCCATGCCGCCAAGAAACCCGTAGCGCTCGACCAGGGCAGTGCGGGCGCCGCGCTCCGCAGCCGTCACGGCCGCGGCCAGCCCGGCCGCGCCGCCCCCCACGACCACGACGTCGTAGCTCAGGGTCGGCGGGCCCACTCCATCCCCTCGCCGATGACCTCCATGATCCTGGCCACCTCGTCCTCGTCGGCTGCCCCCTCGACCCAGGAGATCACGACGTTGTTGCGCATCGCACAGCGGTTGAAAAAGACGCCGATCCCGGGACGGGGAAGGACGGCAGGGACATGGTAGGCGTTGACGACACGCCGGCCGAACACGGTTCCTATCCCGCCGGGGAAGTCCGTGATATCCGCGCAGTTGAAGGAGAAGGTCTCACGAGACGCCGTCCAGGGCAGGGCGCGCAGCATCATCCAGCGCGGCCGGTACGTCAGGAACTCCATGGCTACCGCGTTCGCCTCGATCTGTCCGTCCCGGACGGCCTCCGCCATCTGCTGGCGCAGGGCCCGGGCCAGGGCCGGGACGTCGGCGGCCTGGGACGGCGCGAACCGGGCGAAGTGAAACGCCAGGGAGTTTCCGAACGTCGGCTCGGGATCGCCGATGGCCCGCAAGTCCACCGAGATGGGCACGAGGAAGGGAACGTCGGGGAGGCCGCGCCGCTCCCAGAGCTCGGCCATGGCCTTGCCGACCACGGCCAGCCGCCAGCAGATCTCGCGGCTGGCTCGGCCTCCGTTCTCGGGGGACGCGTCGGCGGCGAAGCTCTGCTGCCAGAAGCGGGCGCGGCCCGGCGCCTGTAGCCGCGAGCCCGGGGACACCGGCGGGACGGGCGCCAGGGTCGCCATGTACTCCACACTGCGGCGGGCGATCCGGCCGCGCTCCCGGAGCGGCCGGGTGTCTGCGGCCGTTACGAAGTGCGGTGTCCGGCCGTCCCAAGGGGGCCGGCCATCGGCCTCGGCGAGCCCGGACAGATGCGCGAGGAGATTCTGGCCGCCCCGAGGATCCATCAGGGGATGAAACCACGTCATCACCAAGACGTTGTCGATGACGAGGAAGCGCAGCGGCGCCTGCCGCTTCGGGTCGATGGCGGTGTTGAGCTCGGCCTCGAGCTGCCGGGGGATCTCCTCTCGCGAACCGATCGGACGGTGCGCCACCGGGGGAAGCGCGAGGGCGTCCCGGCCGCCGGCCACCCAGGACAGGCGCCCCCAGGGAAAGGGGCGGCGGAGGCGGGCGGCCGGCCAGGGACAGAAGTCCAAGAAGCGGTCGAGGGCCTGGCGGATGCGCTCGGGCTCCAGGGCGCCATCGCACTCGACGACCATGAGGGTGTTGTGGCTCGGCTCGGCCTCGCCCCACAGCGACTGCATGCCGACGAGAACCAGATCGGCGCCACGCAGGGGGAGCCGCTGCCGCTGCACGGTCACGG
>JBOHPM010000092.1:0-9124 GCA_050731715.1 Candidatus Rokuibacteriota bacterium | reverse complement strand
AACTGGTACGGCTGGGCCAAGGCCGCCTACGAGCTCCTGGGGTTCGTCTTCGCCACCGGCAAGGTCGACGGCCGCCCGCTCGAGGTCGTGCAGTGGCGCATCGGCGGTCCCCGTGACGACGACATCGACCATGTGAAGCCGGGCGACATCACCGTCATGCACCGGGCACTCGGCGCCTACCTCTCACGGCGGGATCAGGTCCAGCAGGCGATCCGCATGGTCGAGACCGAGGACATCGCCGACGCGCACGGCGTACCCTTCCTGATCGTCTACGGCATCAGCGGCAATACCCACCGTTTCTGGAGCATCGCCAACGCCCGGGCCCGGCTCGGTTACCAGCCGGCTGACGACAGCCAGGTGGTCTTCGCCGACAAGATCGCCGCCCTGGCCCGAGCCGCCCGGCGCGAGTGACCCCGAAGCGCGCTGCGCGCCCGGCCCCGCGGGACCGGGTGAGTGATCAGTCGGTGGCGTCGGTAAGGGGGACGCACGCCGTGACCGGGATCTCCAGCATGACGGCGTCGCCGGGGCGGATGGAGAGGCCGGGCAGGGCGCTGACGCGCAAGCGGACATCGCTGTCCGCGATGCCCACCTCGTAGTCGACGGCGTCTCCGAGGTACGCGGCACGCTCCACCTGCCCACGCAGGACATTGCCGCCCGCGTCACCGCCCGCGGCGGCCATCGCGCCCGGGGTGGCTACCGCGCGCAGCCGAATGGCGTGGGGCCGGATGGAGACGGCGACGGCGGCGCCGGGCTTGAGGTTGCCGGCGGCGACGCGAAGGCGGAAGCCGCCCTGGGCGATGGTGTCGGGGCCGGCGGCCTTGGCATGCACCAGATTGGTCCGGCCGATGAATGACGCCACGAAGCGGGTGCGCGGCTGCTCGAAGAGCTCCTGCGCCGTGCCTGCCTGGACGACGCGTCCCCGCTCCAGGACGGCGATCCGGTCCGAGATCACCATCGCCTCGGCCTGGTCATGGGTCACGTACAGGGTCGTGATGCCGAACCGCTCGTGAAGCCGTCGGATCTCGAAACGCATTTCTTCCCGGAGATTTGCATCGAGATTGCTCAGGGGCTCATCGAGCAGGAGGATCTCCGGCTCGACGACCAGCGCGCGGGCCACGGCCACCCGCTGCTGCTGGCCGCCGGACAGCTCGCCGGGATAACGGGACTCGAACCCCCCGAGCTGGACCACGCCGAGCATCTCGCGCACGCGCCGCTCACGATCGTCGCGGGAGAGCGCGCCGTTGAAGCGAAGGCCGTAGGCCACGTTCTGGGCGACGGTCATGTGGGGCCAGAGCGCGTAGCTCTGGAAGATCATCGCCATCCGACGTCGCTCGGGAGGCAGGACCGCGGTCGGCGAGGACAGGCAGCGCTCGCCCACCCAGATCTCCCCGGCATCGGGCTTGAGGAAGCCCGCGACCAATCGCAGAGTTGTGGTTTTGCCACAGCCGGACGGGCCCAGCAGGGCCACCAGCTCGCGCGGCTTCACCTCGAGCGTGAGCCCGTGCACCGCGGCGACGTCCTCGCCGTACCGCTTGGTCAGCTCCTTCAGGAGGACGCCGGGCATCCCGACCCCGTGCGGCGCGGTGTCACTCCCTGACCCCCATGAAGTCGCGCCCCAGGACGCGCTGCATGAGGACCACGGTCGCGAACGTCATCACCAGCATGAACAGGCCGAGGACGGCGATGGCGCCGAACTGGCCCTCCTCCTTGAGGTCGAAGATCACGACCGACATCACCTTGGTGTCGGGGGTGAAGAGGATGATCGAGGCCGAGAGCTCGCGGATCACCCCGATGAAGATGAAGCACCAGGTGGCGATGATGCCACTGCGGGCCAGCGGCGCCGTGATCTCGCCCAGGACGCGCAGGCGCCCGGCCCCCAGGATGCGGCCGGCGTCCTCCAGCTCGGGGTGGACGCCCTTGAACGTCGCGTCAGCCTGCGAGTAGCCCACGGGCATCTCCTTCGTCACGTACGCGATGAAGAGGATCCACAGCGTGCCGTAGAGCAGGAAGGGGGGCCGGGTGTAGGCGATGAACAGGCCGACGGCCAGCACGACTCCGGGGATCACGATCGGGGCCAGGGCCAGGAAGGCCAGGACCTGGTGCCCCAGGATCAGGCGGCGGTTGGCCACGTAGGCCAGCAGCGCGGCCAGGGCGGCGCCCACCGTGGCCGTGAGCACGCCGAGCTCCAGGGTATTCAGGATGGCCGAGGTGGTGGCGCTGTACTCGAAGAACGTGAAGCTGATGTTGCTGGTCGTGAGGTTGTCCCACGCGAGGGGCTGGGCCCAGGAGCGGACAAGCGCAGCCTTGGCCAGCATGCTGTAGGGCAGGAAAATCGCGCAGGCCAGCACGGCCAGGCAGGCGGCGAGCGCCGGATAGCGCCAGAGGCCCAGCGGGATGTTTCGACGCTGCCCGCCCTTGCCGCCGACGGAGGCGTAGCCCCGGCGGCCGAGGAGCCGCTTCTGGAGCTGCAGCAGGAGGGCGGTGGCCAGGAGCAGCGGGATGGAGAAGGCCGCGGCCATCTCCACCTTGGGCGGGTAGTGGAAGAACGCCCAGATCTGGGTCGTGATGGTATGGAAGCCGGCGGGCAGCGCCAGCATGGCGGGGGAGCCGAAGAGCGCCAGGGCCTGGAGCACGGCCAGGATGAAGCCGCTCAGGATCGCCGGGGCCACCAGCGGCAAGGTCACGGTGGCGGCCACGCGCAGACGCCCGGCCCCCAGGATTGCCGCCGCTTCCTCCAGGTCGGAGGCGATGAGGGCTAGTGTGTTGACCATCATGATGTAGACGTAGGGAAAGGTGTAGATGGCGATCACGAAGATCAGGCCCGGCATGCTGAAGATGTTGACGAGCGGGTCCGGGCTCCCGGTGACGGCGCGATAGATCTTGTTGAGGAGGCCGGCGTTGGGCCCGGCCAGCATCACCCAGGCGAAGGCGCCCAGGAACGGGGGCGTGACGAACGAGGCCATGATGAGGCCACGGATCACCGCCTTGCCCGGCAGATCGGTCCGCGCCGTCAGCCACGCCATGGGCGCCCCCACCGCGAGGGACGCCAGCCCCACCCAGAACGCCATCACCACCGTGTTCCAGAGCGCCCTCTGCAGGTGGAGATCCCCGAAGACCGCGGCGTAGTGCCCGAGCGTGGCCCCGCGCTCGCTGCTCACGCTCACCCAGCCGAGCCAGCCCAGCGGCAGGGCCATGAGCACCACCAGCGCGACCGCGGCAAGGATCCACACGACGACGGAGCGCTCCATGGCCGTGCCGGGCTCTAGGCCCCGAAGAACTCGACGAAGCGCTTCTTGATCTCCTCGTTCCGCTTCTCCAGCTCCTCGGGGTCCACCTGCAAGAGCTTGAGGTCGGAGAGCTTCGGCTTGTCGGGGGGGTACTTGACCTCGGGATGGCCGGTATAGAGGCCCTCGCTGTCGGCCAGGACCTGCTGGATCTCCCGGCTGAAGCTGAAGTCGGTGAAGAGCTTGGCGGCGTTGGGATGGGGCGCGAAGGCGGTAATGGCCGTCGGCGAGACCACCAGCGGCACGCCTTCCTTGGGGATTACGACCTCGATGGGGTTGCCCTTCTTCTTCGTCGCGTAGGCGTTGTAGTCGGCGGTGTTGGCAGCCACCGGCCGCTCCCCTGATGCCACCACCCCCGGCGGATCCACCGCCGACTGCACGATCATCGGCTTGTTCTCGGCGAGCTTCCGGAAGTAGTCCCAACCGTGGAGGTTCACCAGGGCCAGGACGTGAGTGGCGATGACGCCGCTGTAGCCGGGGTGGGCCGTGACGAGCTTGCCCCGCCACTTGGCGTCGAGCAGATCGTTCCACGTCTTGGGCGCCTCGGCGGCGGGGACGATGTTTGGATTATAGGCGATGACGGAGATGGTGGCCCGGAGCCCGTAATGATACCCGTCCCGGTCCTTGAAGCCGGCCGGCAACCGGTCGGCGCCGGCCGGGGTGTACTTCATGAGCAGCTTTTTCTCCTTGAGCAGCACGAAGTGGCCGGCGTCGGAGGTATGCACCACGTCGGCGTTCTTGATGTTGGCCTGCAGCTCCTGCATGAGGCGCTGCAGGACACGCTGCGAGCCGGTGCGATGCACCTCGACCTTGATCCCGGGGTACGCCGCCTCGAACAGCTTGGCCACCTTCTCGGCGCTGGGCAGGGCCAGGGAGGTGTACCAGACGACCTTGCCTTCCTTGCGGGCCCCTTCCAGATACGGGCTCTGGGCTTGGGCCGAGGCTGCGACGCCGATGACGACCAGCGCCGTCGTCACGATCAACGAGCACACGCGCTGCACCATGCTGGTCCTCCATTCCGGCGCGTCATCGCCGCCGGGTAACCTGTCGCGCACTGTCGCTGCCGGTCGGCCCGACGTCAAGCAGAAACCCTCCGGACCCCACGGAGCACCTCCAGCATCCCCTCGTGGATGTGCCCGTTGCTGGCCACGACGGCGGGGGCGTCGAGGTCGAGCCGCTCCCCGCCCAGGCTGGTCACCCGGCCACCGGCCTCCTCGACGAGCAGGCTGCCGGCCGCCGCGTCCCAGGGGCCGAGCCGCAATTCCCAGTATCCGTCGAGACGGCCGGCCGCCAGCCAGGCCAGGTAGAGCACAGCCGAACCCAGGCGCCGAACGGCCTGGGTGCGGAGGCTGAAGGCGGCGTACTCGCGCAGGTTGTTGTCAGCCGTCTCCCGGATGTTGTAGGGGAAGCCCGTGGCCAGCAGGCTCTCGTCGAGCACCGGCGTCGACGACACCGCCAGCCGCTCGTCGCCGCGGAAGGCCCCCGCGCCGCGCTCGGCCACGAAGAGCTCGTCTTGATTCGGGTCGTAGACGACGCCGACGACGACGCGGCCGGCCACCTCGAGCGCGATCGACACCGCGAAGAGCGGCACCCCGTGGGCATAGTTCGTCGTGCCGTCCAGCGGGTCCACGATCCAGCGCCGGCCGGAGCGCCCGGGCCGAGCGCCGGTTTCCTCGGAGAGCACCGCATCGTCGGGGAAGGCGCCGGCCAGCCGCGCGAGGATCAGCGTCTCCGCGCGCGCGTCCATCTCGGTGACCAGGTTGGTCGGCGTGCCCTTGTAGGCGATGCGCCGCCGCCCCCGCAGCTCGCTCCGGAGGAGGTGGCCGGCGCTGCGCGCGGCGTCGATCGCCACGCGCGACTCGAGAGCCGTCATGAGCGGCGTCAGCGTACCACAGGGGTCCTTGACAACCAACGCACGCTCCCCGAGCATGGAACTCCCGTGGACGCGCTGCGAATCCTCATCGTGGGTGGTGGCGGTGTCGGTGGCTACTTCGGCGCGCGGCTGGCGCGCGCCGGCCTGTCGGTGACCCTCCTCGCGCGGGGCGCCCACCTCGAGGCCATCCAGCGCGTCGGGCTCCGCGTGTCCTCGACCGTCGAGGGCGAGTACGCGGTGAAGGTCGACGCCGTCGAGCGGCTCGACGCCCGTCCGCCTGTCGATGTGATTCTGCTCTGTGTGAAGTCGTTCGACACTGATGCCGCGCTGGCCATGCTGCCCCCGGTGCTGGGGCCCCAGACAGCCGTGCTCTCGCTCCAGAACGGCGTCGTGAATGTGGAGCTCGTGGAAGCCAGCGTGGGCGCTGCGCGCACCCTGGGCGGCGCCGCCTACGTCTTCGCCGAGCTGACCGCTCCCGGCGTCATCAGCCACCGCTTCGCCGGCCGGATCGCGTTCGGCGAGCTGGACGGCCGCGTCACCGCCCGGGCCGAGCGCCTGCGTGCCGCGTTCGCCGCCGCCGGCGTGCCCGCGGAGATCTCCCCGGACATCCGGCGGGTGCTCTGGGAGAAGTACCTCCTCATCTGTGCCCAGGCGGGCGTCACCGCGGTGACCGGGTGCCCTTCCGCCGTCGTGCGCGCCGTTCCCGAGACCTGGCGGCTCTACCGCCTGCTGGTCGAGGAGCTCGCGGCCCTGGCCGACGCCGCCGGGGTCACGCTGCCACCTGACGTTGTCGATCGCATCCTGGCCGCCGCCGCCGGGCTGGCCCCGGATACGCGATCCTCGCTGGCCAACGACCTCGCCGCCGGCCGCCGGCTGGAACTGGAGGCCCTGCACGGTCACGCCGTGCGCCTGGGCGAGCGGCTCGGGATCGCCACCCCCATGCTCTTCGCCGTGTACGCGGCGCTCAAGCCTCACGCGGCGGGCGGCTCGCCGGAGGGGGCCGGGCCGGCGCGCAGTCGAGGGTCGGGCTGAGTCCGCTCCCCACGTCACTCGCACGCCCGCTCGTTCGCTTCGTCGCTCGCTACGGTGTCCGTTACGCCGGCGGCGTGGCCTGCCTGGCGACGGCCACCCTGCTCAGCCTGCTGATTCCCCGGACGGTGCAGCGTGCCGTGGAAGCGCTGGAGGCGGACCCCGCGGCCCCCGTCGCCGGCTTCGTCGGTCTCATCCTCCTCATCGCGCTCGGCAACGGCGTGGCCCGCCTGGCCTCGCGCTTCCTGATCGTGGGCAGCGCCCAGCGCGTGGAGGGCGACATCCGCAACGAGCTCTATCGGAGCCTCCTTCGGTTTCCGCCGGACTTCTACGCCCGCCACGCCATCGGCGACCTGATGGCGCGCGCCTCGAGCGACGTGTCGGCGGTTCGGTCGCTGGTCGGCTTCGGCAGCGTCAGCCTCATCAGCACGGCGCTGGCCTTCGTGGGCGCGCTGGCGGCCATGCTGGCCGTCGATCCCTGGCTGACCCTGTGGGCCCTGGCGCCGTACCCCTTGCTGGCCCTCCTGGCCCGGGGCGCCAACGCCGCCATCCACGAGCGGACCCAGGCCGCCCAGGAGCAGCTCGGGGTGCTCTCGGCCCGCGTGCAGGAGACGCTGGCCGGCATGGCCGTCGTCCGCGGCTACACGCTGGAAGCGCACGCGACGGCGGAGTTCGACCGGGCCAATCGCGAGCACCTCACCCGTACGGCGGCCCTGGCCCGCACCCTGTCGGGCTTCGTGCCCCTGACCGGCCTCATCTCGGGCCTCGGTGCCCTCATCGCGCTCTGGCTCGGCGGCCGGGCCGTGATGGAGGGGCGGCTCACGCTGGGCGCGCTCGTGGCGTTCAACGGCTACCTGGCTTACCTGGCCTGGCCCACGCTGGCGCTCGGCTTCACGCTGTCGCTCGCCCGGCGTGGCCTCACCTCGATGGCCAGGATCCAGGAGATCATCGACGCGGCGCCTGGGCCCGAGCCCCTCGGGCCGTTACTCGCGGGGCCCTGGTCGGTCCGCTTCAGCGGGCTGACCTTCGCCTATCAGGGCCGGGCTCCGGCGCTGCGCGACGTCAGCTTCGCCGTCACGCCGGGCGAGGTGGTGGCCCTCGTGGGCGCGACGGGCGGCGGCAAATCGACCCTGGGCGCGCTGCTGGCGCGATTGTGGGAGCCCCCGGCCGGTACCGTGTTCATCGGTGATCGGGACGTCACCACGCTGAGCCGCGGGACGGTCCGCGCCGTACTGGGCTATGTGCCGCAGGAGGCCTTCCTGTTCTCTCGCTCCATCCTCGACAACGTGACCCTGGGCCGCGAGGGAGTGGGCCGGGAGGCGGCGCAGGCCGCCGCCGCCGTGGCGGGGATTGCCGCGGAGGTCGAGGCCTTCGTGGCTGGCTGGGACACGGTGGTCGGTGAGCGCGGACTGACCGTCTCCGGCGGCCAGCGCCAGCGCCTGGCCCTGGCTCGCGCGCTGGCCGGCACTCCGGGGATCCTGATCCTCGACGACGTCTTCGCCAGCGTCGACGCGGCCAAGGAGGAGGAGATCACCGTCGCGCTGCGCCGGGCGGCCGCCGGCCGAACCGTTCTCGTGATGACGCATCGCCTGCACGCCGCCCGGGCCGCCGACCGGATCATCGTCCTCGTCGAGGGACGCCTGGCCGAGTCCGGGACGCACGACGAGCTCGTGGCGGCCGGCGGGGCCTATGCCCAGCTCTGGCGAATCCAGCAGCTCGAGGAGGAGATCGCGCGTGCCTGAGGTCGAGCTCGACGACGTCGTCGGCCGCGCCTTCGATCGTCGGCTGGTGGGCCGCCTGGCCCGGGTCACGCGGCCCCACGCGCGCCTGCTGGTAGCGACAGCGCTGCTGTTCCCCTTCATCGCCGGCCTCGAGCTGCTCCAGCCCTACCTGCTCAAGGTCGCGATCGACGAGCACATCTTGCACGGTGACTGGGCCGGACTGACCGGGGTGGCCACGATCTTCCTCGGCGTGCTGGTGACCCTGGCCGCCACGCGGGCGGTGGAGTCGTACCTCATGCACCTGGCCGGGCAGCGGGTGATGCACGACCTGCGCAGCCAGCTCTTCCGGCACCTCCTGCGCCAGGAAGCCGCCTTCTTCGACCGCAACCCCGTGGGGCGGCTCATGACCAGGGTCCTGAACGACGTGGAGGCGATCAGCGAGGCCTTCACCAGCGGACTCGTCGCCGTGCTGGGCGACGTCATCACCCTGGCCGGCGTCGTGGCCGTGATGCTCTGGATGGACTGGCGCCTGGCCCTGGTGACCTTCTCGATCGTTCCCCTGCTGGGTGGCGGGGCCGCCTACTTCCGCGTGCGGGCCCGTGACGCCTATCGCGTGGTGCGTCAGCGCCTGGCCCGGCTCAACGCGTTCCTGCAAGAGTCCCTGCAGGGCATGACCGTGATCCAGCTCTTCGGCCGCGAGGGGCACGAGTTCACCGCGTTTCGCCGGCTCAACGCCCAGCTGCGCCGCGCGATGTTCGCCTCCACGGTGTGGGAGGCCTCGCTCTACGCCACGGTGGAAGCCCTGGGCTCGGCGGCCCTGGCGCTGTTGCTGTGGTACGGGGCCGGGCAGATCGCCGCCGAGGCCCTGACCTTCGGCACCCTGGTTGCCTTCATCCAGTACACCAACCGCTTCTTCCTGCCCATCCGCGACCTGGGCGCGAAGTACACAGTGATGCAGGCCGCCATGGCGTCCTCGGAGCGCGTCTTCGCCCTGCTCGATCGTACGCCCGCTATCGTCACGCCGGTGGCCTCGCCGCCGGCAATCTTGCGGGTGGCGCCAGCCGTGGCCCTGCGGGGCGCCTGGTTCGCTTATGCCGGCGAGGACTGGGTGCTGCGCGACTGCTCGCTCGCGGTGCGGCCGGGCGAGCACGTCGCCCTGGTCGGGCCCACCGGCGAAGGCAAGAGCACCTGCGCGCGCCTGCTCAACCGCGCCTACG
>JBOHPM010000091.1:0-9140 GCA_050731715.1 Candidatus Rokuibacteriota bacterium | reverse complement strand
CGCGAGCTCATCGACAAGAAGATCGGCGCCCACCTGAACCTCGACCCCACGGCCGCCGCCGCGGCCATCGTGCGGGTGGCCAACGACAGGATGGCCGGGGCCATCCGCCTGGTCTCGCTCCAGCGCGGGCGCGACCCGCGCGACTTCGTCCTGTTCGCCTTCGGCGGCGCGGGGCCGCTGCACGCCGTGGCCCTGGCTCGCGAGCTGGCGATCCCGACCGTGCTGGTGCCGGCCCGGCCCGGCATCACCTCCGCGCTGGGCTGCCTGGTGGCCGACGTCCGCCACGACTTCGTGCGCACGATCAACCAGGGGCTTCTGCGCCTGGACGTGGCCGAGGCCCGGGCGATCCTGGCCGCCCACATCGCCGAGGGGCGCCGCCTGCTCGCCACGGAGGGCGTCGAGATCGAGACCGTCACCGTCCAGCACGAGGCCGACATGCAGTTCGCCGGCCAGACCCACGTGCTCACCGTGCCGATCGCGCGGACCGACGTCACGCGCGAGGAGCTGGCCGCGACGTTCGAGCGCGCCTACTTCGAGCGCTTCGGCGTGGAGCTCCGCGAGATGCGGGCCCTGGTCATGAGCCTGCGTACCGCCGTCATCGGCCGCCGCCGCCCCGTCGCCCTCGACGGCCTTCATGGTCGCGTGAGGGCGGGAGGTCCCACGGGCACCCGGCCGGTGTGGTTCGATCAGCGCTGGCAGGACACTCCTATCTACCGGCGCGAGCACCTGCCCGTCGGCGCCACCCTGACGGGCCCGGCCATCGTCGAGCAGCTCGACGCGACCACGGTGATCGAGCCCGGCGATCGCGCCCGGGTGGACGCGCTGGGGAACCTCGAGATCACGGTGGGAGGCGTGTGATGGACGCCCTCGACCCGATCACCCTCGTCGTCGTCCAGAACGGCCTGCAGCAGGTGGCCAGCGAGATGGATCTCACCTTCGAGCGGGCCGCCTTCTCGCCGGTCATCTCCGAGGCCTTCGACCGGTCCGACGGCATCTACGACCGGGACACCGGCGACGTCATCGCCCAGGGCGAGCTGGGCCTGCCCATCTTCGTCGGGGTCATGCAGTTCACCACGCGGGCCGTCATCGAGCGGGCGCGCGACGTCGTCCCCGGCGACGTCTTCCTCGTCAACGACCCCTACTGCGGCGGCACCCATCTCATGGACGTCAAGATGGTGAAGCCGTTCTTCTACGGCGGCCGGCACTGGGCGTGGCTGGCCAACACCGGGCACTGGCCGGACACCGGCGGGGCCGTTCCCGGCGGCTTCGCCACGCGGGCGACCGAAGTGCAGCAGGAGGGGCTGCGGCTGCCCCCGGTCAAGCTGTTCCGCGCCGGCGTGATCGACGACGATATATTACAGATCGTCCTGGCCAACATCCGCGTGCCCGAGGAGCGGATCGGCGACATCAAGGCCCAGGTGGCCGCGCTGACCGTGGGCGAGCGGCGGCTCACCGCCCTGCTCGATCGCTACGGCGCGGACACGGTGACGGCCTGCATCCGGGAGTTGCGCCGGCGCTCCGAGCAGATGATGCGGGCCCACATCGCCCGGATCCCCGATGGCGTCTACCGGGGCGAGGCCTTCGTGGACTCCGATGGTGTCGACCCCGATCCCCTGGCCATTCGCCTGACCCTCACCAAGGAGGGCACCGAGCTGCACTTCGACTTCTCGGAGTCGAGCCCACCGTGCCGCGGCCCCCTCAACAGCGTGATCGCCACCACGAAGGCCGCCGTGTACCTGGCTATCAAGCACGTCTTCCCCGATGTGCCCATCAACGCCGGGTGCTTCGAGCCGCTCAAGATCGCCGATCCGCACGGGACGTTCCTCTACGCCCGCTATCCGCGGCCCGTCTCGGGCTGCGCCGCCGAGGTCAGCTCGCGCATCGCCGAGAGCGTCTTCACCGCGCTGGCCCGGGCCATCCCCGACGACCTCTTTGCCGCGCCGGCGGGCACCAGCGGGAACCTGACCCTGGGTGGCTACGATCCCCTGAAGGAGCGGCGCTACATCATGTACGTCTTCTCCGGTGGCGGCTACGGCGGCAGCGCCGAGGACGACGGCCTCACCAACGGCTGCTCCACCATCGGCATCTCCAAGACCCAGCCGGTCGAGGTGCTGGAGCAGCACTACCCGATCCTGTTCGAGCAGTACGCGCTGCGCGAGCGCTCGGGCGGCGCCGGCCGGACTCGCGGGGGCTTCGGCGTCGATTACCGGGTGCGCATCCGTCGGGGCGAGGCCCTGCTCTCGTTCCTCATGGACCACGGACGCTTTGGACCGCCGGGGCTGTTCCGCGGCCAGGACGGCGCCCTCAACGAGGTCGTCGTCGAGCGCCAGGGCGTCAGCTACCGCTCCCCGCACTGGTCCAAGGACGAGGACATCCGCGTGGGCGCCGGCGACGCCGTGCACGTGCGCACACCCGGGGGCGGAGGCTACGGCGACCCGCTGGCCCGAGATCCCGAGCTGGTGCGCCGCGACGTGGCCCGCGGTTACTTCACCGTCGAAGACGCCGAGCGCGACTACGGCGTGGCGCTGCGGGGCGAGCCGCTGGCCGTGGACCTGGAGGCGACCGCACGCCTCCGCACTCCCGCCCGGGTCGGCCGGTCATGAAGTTCGGCTGGATGACCCTGTCCCTGTCGCCGTCGCCCGCCGACGATCTCGCCAGCGTCCACCAGCAGCTCGAGCAGGGCGTCCTCGCCGAGGCCATGGGCTTCGACTACCTCTGGCTCACCGAGCACAATTTCACGGGGGAATGCGCCTACGCCGACCCGATTCCCTTCGCGGGCGCCCTGGCGGCGCGGACGTCGCGCGCCCGCCTCGGGTTCGCCGTCATCCAGATGGCGCTCCACCACCCCGTGCGGCTGGCCATCCAGCTCGCGGTCCTGGACAACCTGAGCCGCGGGCGCCTGGACGTCGGCATCGGGCGCGGCTCCAGCTACAACGAGTACGAGTACGTGGGCTTCGGCCTCCGCAGCGATGACAGCCGCGACCGGATGGAGGAGGCGGTCGAGGTGCTCACCCGGGCCTGGACCGAGGAGCCGTTCGTCCACGAGGGCAAGTTCTTCTCGGTCCGGCTGCCGGCCGTGCGGCCCCGCCCGGTGCAGCGTCCGCATCCTCCCATCTGGCGCAGCGTGATCGCGGTGGAGTCGCTCATCGAGTGCGGGCGGGCCGGCATCCCCGTGATGATGTCGCGGGTCTCCAATGCGCGGATCCCCGAGCGCCTGGCCCTGTATCGCCAGGGGCTCGAGGCCGGCGGTCACGACGCGGCCACGCAGCGGCGCCTCCTGGGTCAGGCCTCGGCGTGGCGTTTTCTCTACGTCGCGGACAGCCAGGCCCAGGCCGAGGACGAGGTCCACGACGCCACGCTCCGCTACCGCCAGCACATGCACCACGTCCGCGACGCCTACAATCCACCCGACTTCCATGTCAGCCCGGCGGCGATCAATCCGTGGATGGACCCCGCGGTGGCCCATCCCGACGGTGTCCGCTTCGTCCTGGACACCGGCGCTCTGTACGGCACGCCCGGGCGCGTAGCCGAGCAGATCGCCGCCCTCCGCGATGTCGGGCTCGGCCACGTCATGTGTCAGGCGAGCTGGGGTGGGCTCGCCCACGACAAGGTGGTGGCCTCGCTCCGCCGCTTCGGCGAGCACGTCGCGCCGGCGTTCCGTGAGCGCTGAGCGCCGCTCCCTGCGCGCCATCCTCGCCGTGAACCGGACAGTGGGCATCGTGCTCGTGTCCCTCCTGTTCTTCGGCCTCGGCGAGCAGCTGTGGAGCCCGTTCTTTCCCGCGTACCTCGAGGCCAGGATCAAGCCGGAGCCCGCGGCCACCGTCGCGGGCGTCACCTTCACCGTCCTCCTCGCCGTCGGGATCTACGCGTGCCTGCGGAACCTCTTCGAGGCCGTGTGCTACGTCGGCGGCGGGCGCCTCACCGCGCGCCTCGGCGATCGCGGCTCGCTGATCCTGTTCGGCGGGCTCACGATCGCCGGCTACGCGCTGTTTCTCGTCTGGGACTCCCCCGCCGTGGCCATCGCCGCGACGCTGCTGATCCTGGGCTGGGAGCCGCTGTCGGTACCGGTTACCTTCACGACCGTCGGGGCCACGGTCACCACGGCGAATCAGGGGATGGCGTTCGCCCTGCAGTCCATTCAGAAGCGTCTGCCCAAGATCATCGGGCCGGTCATCGCTGGCTTTGTGCTCACCGCCGCCATCCGGTACTACGGGGACCCGGACGTCGGCCACGTGATGGGCATGCGCTGGCTGGTGGGCGCCGCCCTGCTGCTCGGGCTCGCGTCGCTGGCCGTCCAGGTTCGCTTCATGCCGCATCAGGAAGCGACGCCCCCGGGTCCGGGCGCCCGGGCCATCGTCCGCAGCTTTCCCCCCACGCTGCGCCGCCTGCTCCTGGCCGAGGTCTTCACCCGCTGGTGCGACTGGCTGGTCCGCGAGTTCGTGGTCCTGTACCTCATGGCCGCGCGCGGCGCCGACCCGGTGCTGGTGGGTGGGCTGTTCGCCCTGCAGCACGTGGTCGCGTTGCTGACCTACCTCCCGATCGGACGGATGACCGCGGTGGTCGGCTTGCAGCCCTTCATCGGGCTCACCTTCGTCTTCTTCGCGCTGTTCCCGCTGGCCCTGGCCAGCCTGCCGGGCCAGCTCGGTTTGATCCTCGCCTTCGTGGTGTACGGGTTGCGGGAAATCGGCGAGCCGGCGCGCAAGGCGCTGATCACCTCCCTCGTGCCGCGGCCCGTTCGCGCCGAGGGCGTCGGTCTGTACTGGGGACTGCGCAGCATCGCCATCTGCTGGGCGTCGCTCGTCGGCGCCCTCGTGTGGTACGCGCTGGGACCCGAGGCGTTGCTGTACCTGGCCTTCGCCTTCGGCTGTCTCGGCGCCGCCGTCTTCTATGTCTTCGTCCGCGAGCCGCTGGCCCGGCCGGCCGCCGTCGCCGAGTAACCGGGCCGGGAGTATCATCCACCGGGTCAACGCTTCCCCACGGAGGAGTGGCCATGCCCAGCCGCGGTCAGACCGAAGCGCGGAAGCTTCACTCTCGGTTGCGCCACCCGATCTTCAAGGGCACCGTCGTGGCGACGCAGGCCGCGGAGGTGCTCGCTGAATAACGCCGATCTCATCGTCGCGACGCTGCGGACCGCCGGCGTGAGCCACGGCTTCGGCATCCCCAGCGGCAACGTCCTGCCCCTGCTCGAGGCTATGCGGGTCGGCGGGCTGCCGTTCGTGCTCACGGCCCACGAGGGCTCGGCGGCGTTCGCGGCCGACGTCATGGGACGGCTGACGGGCGTGCCCGGCTTCTGCATCGCCACCCTGGGGCCCGGCGCCACCAATCTGACGACCGGCGTGGGCAACGCCTACCTCGATCGCTCGCCCCTTCTGGCCCTCACCTGCAATCTGCCCACCGCCCAGCTCGGGCGGCGCATCCAGATGGCGATCGATCATCACGCGCTCTTCCGGCCGATCACCAAGGCGACGCTGGCCCTTCGCCACGGCCGGGTGGGCCAGGTTCTGGCCGAGGCGCTCGCGATCGCGCTGGGCGAGCCTCCGGGGCCCGTTCACGTGGACCTCCCCGAGGACGTCGCGATGGCGCCGGCCACGGAAGCCATCCCGGCGCGGCCAGCGGGGCGACGGCTCTCCGCGGCATCGGCAACCTCCCTGCAGCGCGCCGCCGAGATCCTGGCCGCGGCGCGCCGGCCCGTGGCCGTCCTCGGCTCGTCGGCCATGCGAGGAAACCCCCACTTGCTGCAGGCGGTGATCGATCGCCACCGGCTTCCCTTCGCTTCGACCACCATGGCCAAGGGCACGATCCCCGAGGATCATCCCCTCTCCCTGGGCTGCATCGAACGGGCCCGGCGCCAGGTGCAGCGCGAGCTTCTCCGCAGCGCCGACCTCGTGGTGGGGCTCGGGTACGACGTCGTCGAGGTGGAGTACGAGGCGTGGATAGGCAAGGTCCCCCTGCTGGCGATCGACGTCGATCCCGTCGATGCGGATCCGAGCGTGACCATCGCGCACCAGGTGATCGGCGACCTCGACACGTCGCTCGAGTGGTTGACACGGCTTCCTCCCGTACGACCGGAGTGGCCCGCCGACATGGCCGCGCGGCACCGTGAACGCTTTCACGCCTCGCTCCGTTCCCGGCAGGAGGGATTCGCGCCCCATCACGCGATCGATGTGGTGCGCGACGTGCTCCCCCGGGAGGGCATCCTGGCCTTCGACGTCGGCGCCCACACGCATCAGATCGCCTCCCAGTGGACGGCGCCCGCGCCGTCCACCTTTCTCATCACGAACGGCTGGTCGTCGATGGGGTTCGGGCTTCCCGCGGCCATCGCCGCCAAGATTGCCCGCCCGGAGCGCCCGGTAGTGGCCCTCGTGGGGGACGGGTGCTTCCAGATGACGTGTGGCGAGGTGGCCGTGGCCCGTCGCCTGGGATTGTCGCTGCCGATCGTCGTGCTCGACGACGGCTGGCTCTCCCTGATCCAGGTCAAGCAGGTCCGGCGTAGCCTCGGCCTCTACGGGACCGACCTGGGGGAGCACGCCCACGTGGATCCGCCGGCCCACTACTTCGGAGTCCCCGTTGTCGGAGCCCGCTCGGCCGCCGAGCTCACCCGGGCGTTGCAGCATGCGCTGGCCGCCGACCACCCGACGGTGATCGAGGCCAGGGTCGACCCCCGCGAGTACCTCGACACGGTGTACGACTAGCCGCCACGCCTGACGGAGACGGAGACAACGCCATGCTCGATCTCGTGATCCGCGGTGGACAGGTCGTGGCGCCCCAGGGCGTGGGCGCCTGGGACGTCGGTATCGAGGGTGAGCGCATCGTGGCCATCAGCGCGCCCGGTAGCCTGCTCCGCGACGCCAGCCGCGTCATCGACGCCACCGGCAAGCTCGTCATCCCCGGTGGCATCGATCCCCACGTGCACACCCACTGGCCCATCCCGGCTCTGGGCGGCGGGCACACGACGAGCGCCCCGCCCGAGCAGGTCAGCCGGGCCGCCCTCTGCGGCGGGACCACCACCCTCGTGGACTTTGCCGTGTGGGAGCCGGGCCTGACGATCGCCCGGGCCATCGACGACAAGGAGGCGGTCTGGCGCCAGGGCTACACGGACTACGCGCTGCACGTGATGCTCCAGGGCGCGGTTCCCCCGGACGTCATCGACCAGATCCCGGAAGCCATCCAGGCCGGCTTCGCCAGCCTGAAGATCTTCACGACCGATGTGCGGCCCATCGGCAAGGGCCGCATGATCCGCTTCGGCCACCTGTGGGCCATCATGGAGACGGCGGCCCGGCACGGCGGCATCCTGGCCATCCACGCCGAGGACGACGACCTCGTCATGTACATGTACGAGCGCCTGCAGCGCGAGGGCCGGACCGACATCCAGCACATGCCGCTCGTCCACAGCGTCATGTCCGAGGACATCTCCTTCCGCCGCGTGCTGCGCCTGGCCCGCTACGTCGAGGGCGCCGCCGTGTACCTCGTGCACGTGAGCGCGGGAGCGGGCGTGGACGCTATCGCCGAGGCCCGCGCCGCCGGCCTCCCCATCTACGGAGAGACCCTGCACCATTACGCGACCTTCACCGCCGAGGCCTACCTCCGGCCCGACGGCGTCATCTATCACACGTACCCCTCGCTCAAGTACGAGGAGGATCGCCAGCGTCTCTGGGGCGGGCTCGCCAGCGGGACGCTCAGCACGGTCGCCACCGACGAGCTGTGCACGCCGCGCGCGATCAAGGTGCGGAGCCGCCACGTCGCCGATGCCACCGGGGGCCACGTCGGGGTGGAGACCCGGGTGCCCATCATCTACACCGAGGGCGTGTCCAAACGGGGGATGTCGCTCGAGCGCTTCGTGGCCGTCACCGCCACGAACGCGGCGAGGATTCTCGGCCTCTACCCCCGGAAAGGCGTGCTGGCCCCGGGCAGCGACGCCGACATCGTCGTCTTCGACCCCACGGCGCGGCGCACGCTCCGGTCGGCCGATCTGCACGGCTCGGACTACAGCGCCTGGGATGGCTGGGAGGTGCACGGCTGGCCGGCCCTGGTGATCCTGCGCGGCAAGGTGGTCGTGGAGAACGGCAAGCTCGGCGGTCAGGCCGGTGACGGCCGCCGGGTGCCGGCCAAGCTGGCCGCCGCGATCCAGGACGGTCCGGCCCTGTGAGTCCTGGCCCGATCCTCGTCACCGGCGCCAGTGGGCTCATCGGACACGCGCTGGCTACCCGGCTGCAGGGACAAGGGCGGAGCGTGATCGGACTCGATCGGCGGCCGCCGCGCGCCGGTCACCCGGCATTTGCCTTCGTCGCGGCCGAGCTGAACGACGTGCACCGGCTCTATGCCGCGGTGCGCGGGCGCGAGCCGGGGGCCATCGTCCACTGTGGTGGCGTCTCCGGGCTCATGGTGGCCCGGGACAACCCGTTCCTGATCTGCGAGACCAACATCCTCGGCACCGCGCACGTCCTGGAGCTGGCCCGGCTCGTGAAGGCATCGCGGGTGATCTTCTGCTCGTCGATCTCAGCCTATGGCCACCAGGACGTCGACGGGGTGGTGACCGAGGAGACGCCCATGCGAGGCCGGACCACCTACGGCGCCTCCAAGATCGCCGGCGAGGCGATCCTCCAGGCCTATGCCGAGGAACACGGCGTCGACGGCCTGGCCCTGCGCTTCACGCACGTGTACGGGCCGGGGCGAGAAACCCAGTGCTTCGTCCGCACGCTGATCGAGGACGCCCTGGCCCACCGGGCCTCGCACCTGCCCCATGCCCGGCGCTCACGCCGCCAGTACGTGTACGTCACCGACGTGGTCGACGCGATCATGCTCTCCCTCGACGCCGCGCCGACACCGCGCCGTGCCTACAACGTCGGTCCCGGCCGCCAGCACAGCCTCGGTGAGGTGGCCGACGTGGTGCGGAGCGTGCTGGGCCCGCTCGACGTCGAGTTCGACGACGCTTGCGACCCCCGCGAATATCGGTGCGGCACCCTGGCCATCACCGCGGTCGCTCGCGACCTCGGCTGGCACCCCAGCATTGACTTGAAAACCGGCATCGCGGCCTACGCCGAGTCCCTGGAAAGACCAAGCCCGGCGGAATAGCGCGTTCGAGCGCGGGCTCAGCCCGCGCCAATCGATCCTGGGGGGAGTCTCGAGGGGGGCCTCGACGG
>JBOHPM010000090.1:0-9323 GCA_050731715.1 Candidatus Rokuibacteriota bacterium | reverse complement strand
CAGGTGACCATCCGCCAGGGGATCGAGCGTTTGCTGCGCTCGCGGATCCCCGAAATCGTGGCGGTGATCGACCTCACCGACCACGGTGCCGGCACGCGCCCGTTCTATGCGCCAGGGAAACGATAGGCGTCGGCGACGAGGAGAACGATATGCAAGGTCACTGACAACCTCCCAGCGCCAGACGGCGCTGGGAGGTTGTCAGACCCCCCGGGGTCGCAGGATTCACTACTTCTTGGCGGCGAGGCCCAGCCGCTGCTCCAGCAGCGCCTTGATCTCTCCCGCGGCCGACCGCCACAGCGGGCCGCCGGGAACCTCGTACTCGGCCTGGACCTGCTTGCGGTACTCGCCCATCGCGGCCTCTTGCTTGTCCGGGGGCGCCGCCTCGACGGTCCGCGCCCGGATTCCAGCGACCTTGTTGGTCGCCGCGTGGGCCCGCTCGATCCAGCGGCCGACCTCGTTCCAGTCCTTGTCGAAGAAGACCACCACCGGGATGGATTGGTAGCCGTTGTTCAGGAAGGCGTCGCGCAGGTCGGGCTCCTTGTCCCGGAAGAAGACGCGCAGGTCACAGTTCTGCATGGACTCGCAGACGTGGGCGATGAGCGGAGAATTGCGGTGGACGTCGCCGCACCAGTTCTCGGCCAGCATCATCGCGTAGGGCACCTGGTTGATGGTGCCGAAGAACTTCTTCTCGTCCGGGGTGAGCGCCGAGTTTTTGTAGTTCTGCTCGGTGCGGGCCTGGGTGTCGCCCATCTGGGCCATGTAGTCCTTCCAGGCCAGGCCTTTGCTAAAGCGCTGCGCGTCCAGGGGAATCCTCAACTGGGCCATGTCATGTCTCCTTGGTATGTGAGGTCAATCGGGCACCGAGCCAAGTGAGAAGGGACGGTACCGGGAAGACGGGGGCTTGTCAACGCCATCGCCCCCAGCGTAGAAGAGGTCCGTGACTGCTCCGACCGCCGCCCGGCAGCTCGCCCGCTTCGTCGTGGGACTCACCCTGGACGCGATGCCGGCCTCCGTGGTGGAGCAGGCGTCGCTCCTCGCGCTCGACACCCTGGGCAATGCGCTGGCGGCGTCGCGTGAGGACTTTGGCCGCGCGGTCCTCGGTGTCGCCGAGCGGCTGGGCGGCCTGCCGGAGAGCAGGCTGCTCGGTAGCCGCGCGCAGGTGGCGGCGGCCAACGCGGTCCTCGCCAACGCCACGCTCGCCCACGGCCTGGACTTCGACGACACGCGCGAGGACGCTATCGTGCACACCGGCTGCGTGGCCGTGACCACGGCGCTGGCGGTGGGCGAGGCGACCTCGGCGCGGGGGCGGGCGGCGCTGGAGGCGCTGATCGCCGGCGTGGAGGTGATGTGCCGGGTGGGCCTGGCCGTGCCCGGCGCGCTGCACGCCCGCCACTTCCACCCCACGGCGATCGCCGGCAGCTTCGCGGCCGCCGGTGTCGCGGGCAAGCTGTACGGCCTTACCGAGGACCAGCTCGTGCACGCCTTCGGCATGTGCGGAAGCCAGGCCAGCGGGATCATCGAGTACCTCGCCGACGGGTCGTGGACGAAGCGTCTGCACCCCGGCTGGGCGGCGCACGCCGGCGTCGTGGCCGCGCTCCTGGCGCGCGCCGGTTTCACCGGGCCCGAGACCGTGCTCGAAGGCGGGCACGGCCTCTACGCAGCCTTCGCTGGCTCTCACGACCCCACCCGGCTCCAGGGACTCCTGGGAAGCCTGGGCCGGGTGTGGGAGCTCGAGCAGCTCACGCTCAAGCCCTATCCCTGCGGATCGATCGCCCAGCCGTACATGGACTGCGCGCTCCGGCTGCGCGAGCAGCATCGCATCCGGGCCAAGGAGGTCACCGCCGTCCGCTGTCGCACCGCGGCGGGCCCACTGCCCCGCCTCTGGGAGCCCCTGGCAGCCAAGCACGCGCCGCCCAACGGCTACGCGGCCAAGTTCAGCCTGCCCTATCTCGTGGCGGTGATCCTGGTCAAGGGCCGGGCGGGGCTGGCCGAGTTCACCGACGTGGCGGTCCGGGATCCCGAGGTGCTGGACGTCGCGCGGCGGGTCACGTACGAGCTGGACCCCACGATCGACTATCCACGTCAATTCGTTGGCGACGTCGAGGTGACGCTCGCCGACGGCAGGGTGATCCGCGAGCGCCGGGACCGGCCCCGCGGCGGGTCGGACGATCCCCTCACGCGCGGGGAGATCGAGGGGAAATTCCTCGGCAACGCCGCCCTGGCCCTGCCTCGCGCGCAGGCTGAGCGAGTCATCGGAGGCGTTAACGGGCTGACCGCCGGGGCTACGCTCGGCGAGCTGCTGGACGCGCTGGCGCCGTAGCGGCGGGACTCAGGGTCTGGAGACGGCGGCTCGCGCCCGGTTCACCAGCGCGCCGGCCCGGGCGTTCGCCGGCTCCAGCCGAAGGGCAGCTTCCGCGACCTCCAGCGCTCGCCGGGCCTGACCGGCTTCCAGCGCCAGCCCGGCCAGGGCGATGCGCGCCTCGACCTGTCGGGAGTCGGCCGCGATCGCCCGCAGATAAGCGCCCTCCGCCTCGCGCTGCCGGCCGGCCTCGCGGTAGCGATGGCCCAGCCCGACCCAGATCGGCGCACGGGCCGGCGCCATCTGCGCGCTGCGCTCCATGTACCGGATGCCTAGCGGCAGGCGGCCCTGAGAGGCGTAGGTGAAGCCCAGCAGATAGGTCGCCTCAGCGTCCAGGTCTCGGCCCGGATCGAACCCATCGATGCTGGGAAACGCCGGGCCGCGAAGCTCGGCAAGGAGCTGCTCCAGTTGCTCGGCGGTATTCACGTACAGCGAGCGGGGGGTGACGAACTCCAGCGTGGGCAGATCGTCGGTGTGCAGGCTGCGCACCGATTCCACCAGCGAGGCGACGCGGTCTTCGCCGATCACGAACGAGCCGAACAGCGCCGCCGGGTGCCAGATGCCGATCGACTGGAGATCCTCACGCACCCCCGGAGTCCCGTCGAGCTGCTGGACGAGCCGTTCGTATACCCAGGCCACGGGCTCGACTGATCCCACCAGCAGCAGGTCGCCGATGCCCGGGCTCCAGATCGCCATCCGTGGAAAGACGGCGCGAAAGGTCGCCACGAGCAGCTTGAACTCCGGCGGGGCCAGGCTGTTCGTGTGGACCCACTGCACCGCGACTCCGCCCGGGTTCAACCGTCCGCGAACGGTCTGGTAGAACTCCAGGGTGAACAGGGACCCCACGCCGGCGATCCAGATGTCCGAGGCGTCGGAGATCACGACGTCATAGCGATCCGGCGAGGCCAGCAGCCGGTTGCGGCCGTCGCCCAGGATGATCCGGACGCGCGGATCCCGGAGGATCGCCCGATTCTGGCGGTCGAAGTAGCGGGCCGCCTCCAGCGCGGCAGGCTCCAGCTCGCCGATGTCGATGCGCCGTACCGGATGGCGGGCCACCGCCGCCGCGGTCACGCCCGGCCCCAGACCGAGCACGAACACCTCGCGCGGGGCGGGGTGGAGCAGCATCGGCACGTGCCCGAGCATGATCTGGTTGGCCATGTCCCGTGGGTGGGTCGAGGCGTCGGGCTTGCCATTAGAGCGGTACACAAGATGGCCGGCGGACTCGTCGACCGAGATCGTGGTGTTGATGCCGTCCTGGTAGTACAGCAGCCGCATTTCGGCGACGCCCCTGGCCAGACCTTCGGTCGTGGCGAACATCGGGGCGAAGAAGCCGGTCCCGATGGCGAAGACCTCTCGCGACCAGGGCGGCAGGGTGACGATGATGGCGGCCGCGACGAGCGCGGGCGACAGGACCGGCCAGCGTCGGCGCCACGGCAGGGCCACGAGCAGCACGCCCAGGCCCGCGATCAGGTTGGCGATCACGCCGACGATGATCGTCGCCTGCAGTCCCACGGTGGGGATAAGGACGAAGCCCGCGATGGAGGCGCCCACCATCGTGCCCACGGTGTTGGCGCCGTAGGCCACGCCGATCGCCCGGCCCACCCGGGCCAGCGCGCCGCCCAGGCTTCCCACCGCGGCCGGGAACGTCGCGCCCATCAGCAGGGCGGGCGGGAACGCCAGGAGCGCGGCGAGCAGGACGTGGCACGCGATCTGCCAGCCGAAGGCCTCCCGGAACACCGGGAAGAAGCGCATGAGCACGAAGGGCAGGTGGGGCGCGACGAGGAGCGAGGTGGCGCCGGCCAACCCCAGCAACAGCTGGATGACGCCGAAGGCCATCAGATGCCGGGCCGGATCGAGGCGCAGCCGGCCGTAGAGCGCGCTGCCGAGCCCGAGCCCGGCCAGGAGGACCACGACAAGCGTGCCGAACGCGTACACCGAGGAGCCCATCACCAGTCCCAGCAACCGCGTCCAGGCGATCTCGTAGCCCATGGCGGCCAGCCCCGACAGGCCGAAGCCCAGCAGCAGCAGGGCCAGCGGCACGCCGGCGATCGCTCCCTCTCGGGCCGGTCTGGGGTTCTCGGCGCCGGCCCCTGACTCGGCCTCGGCCGTTCCGGCCGCCAGATCGCGGGACGGCGCGCGCCGCCGGGCCGCGTCGACGAGCAGCGCGGCCGCGCCGATCAGCACATTCACGGCGGCCGCGGCACCGACAGCGGCGCTGAGCCCCAGCGTCGGTAGGAGCCCATACGTGGCCACGGCCGCCCCCGCCGCGGCCCCGAGCGTGTTCCACCCGTAGAGGGCGCCCACGCCGTCGACCGTGGGCCCGCCGCCGACGACCCCCCGCGCGAGCAAGGGCACGGTGCCCCCCATGAGCGTCGCCGGGGGCAGAATGACGAGCGCGCACAGCACGAACTGCAGCGCGACGTACAGTCCAGGCTGGGCCTCGAGCGCCGGGTAGGCTGTCAGATAGAGCGGCGCGATTCCCCTGAACGCCCAGGGACTGGCCAGCGCGTAGAGGCCGATCGCCGCTTCGACGAGGCCGTAGATCCGCAGGGCGGACGTCGGGTGGCGGTCGGCCGCGCGGCCCCAGAGCGCGGCGCCGAGGGCCAGCCCGCCGAGGAACACCACGAGAACCGTGCTGGTGGCCTCGGTGGCGCTGCCGAAGACGAGCACCAGCCGCCGCATCCACACGATTTGATAGACGAGCGAGGCCGCTCCCGACGCCAGGGCGAGCAGCAGCAGGAACATTCTGAATGGCATCGGGCTGAATGGCATCGGGTGCGATACCCTGCCACCAGCAAATCACGGGCGCGGGGGTCGGCCCCAACGAATTGTGGCGACCCCCGCGCGGCAGTCTTACGTGTGCTTGCGGAGCTCGAGCCGGCCGATCTGGCGGCGGTGCACCTCGTCGGGTCCGTCGGCGAAGCGCAGCGTGCGCGAGTGGGCCCACCAGAAGGCCAGGGGGAAGGCCTGGCTGACACCGCCGCCGCCGTGCAGCTGCATGGCCCGGTCCACCACGCGCAGGGTCATGTTGGGCACCGCGACCTTGATCTCGGCGATGGCCTGTCGGGCCGCCTTGTTGCCGACGGTGTCCATGAGCCAGGCGGCATGGAGCACGAGCAGGCGCGCCTGGTCGATCTCGATGCGCGACTGGGCGATGCGCTCCAGGCTGATGTCGTTTTCGCTCAGCCGCTTGCCGAAGGCCACCCGCTCGTGGGCCCGCCGGCACATCAGCTCCAGCGCCCGCTCGGCCACGCCGATCTGCCGCATGCAGTGGTGGATGCGGCCGGGCCCCAGCCGGCCCTGGGCGATCTCGAAGCCGCGCCCCTCGCCCAGCAGCATGTTGGCGGTGGGCACGCGGACGTTCTCGAAGAGGACCTCGCCGTGGCCGTGCGGCGCGTCGTCGTAGCCGAAGACGGTGAGCATGCGGACAACCTTGATCCCCGGCGTGTCGCGGGGGACGAGGATCATGGACTGCTGCTTATAGCGGTCGGGGTTCCCGGCGTCGGTCTTGCCCATGAAGATGAGGATCTTGCAGCGCGGGTCGCCGATCCCCGAGGTCCACCACTTGTGGCCATTGATCACGTAGTGATTGCCGTCCCGGGCGATCGAGGACTCGATATTGGTGGCGTCGGACGAGGCCACCCGGGGCTCGGTCATGGCGAAGGCTGAGCGGATCTTGCCCTCCAGCAACGGCGCCAGCCACTGCTTCTTCTGCTCCTCGGTGCCGTAGCGGACGAGCACCTCCATGTTGCCGGTGTCGGGGGCGGCGCAGTTGAAGATCTCCGGTGCAATGGGCGAGCGGCCCATGATCTCGCAGAGCGGCGCGTACTCCAGATTGGCCAGCCCCGCCCCGTGATCGCTCTCGGGCAGAAAGAGGTTCCACAGGCCCCGCTCGCGGGCCTTGGCTTTCAGCTCCTCCATGATGGGCGGTATCTGCCAGCGTGTGGGCGCCGAGCCGAGCTGGTCCACGAAGGTCTGCTCGTTGGGGTAGACGTGCTTGCCGATGAAGTCGGTGAGCTGCTCCATGTACATCCGGGTGCGCGCGGAGTACGCGAAGTCCATGCGGCTGTCTCCTGGGGCCGGCTCAGACCGGCCGGGTCGACTCGTGAGGCGCGAGCAGGCGGGCGAGCCCGGCCGCGGCGCCGCCGCCGGCTAGCGCGGCCGCCACGGCCAGCGGGGCGGCCACCACCACATCCAGCACGGTCGGCAGGGCGTGGCTCAACGCGGGAATCCGCGCGAACATCCATCCCGAGACGGCGACGAGGCTCAGCGCCAGGCCCGTGACCCCGGCCGCCCAGCGCCGCCGGGCGTCGATCAAGGCCAGCAGCGCGGCTGGCAGCACGGGGAGGTAGCGGAGCAGCAACGCGCGGCCGGCGGTGGTGGCCCCGTTCCGGCGCGCCATCTCGTGGGCCACGGCGATCGGTGAGTCGGGATCGGCCGCGATGGCCTCCTCGATGGCCGGCGTGGGTTGCACGATGGCGAAGCCGACGTCGCTCACCTGCAGGCCGACCCAGTGAAAGGCCAGCGCTCCCAGCGCAGCCAGCAGGGGCGCGCTGCGCATCCCGGTGAGCCGGGCCACCAGCACCAGCGCGAAGCCGAAGGCCAGACTCCCGAGGATCGCCCAGGCGAAGAAGAAGACACCGCCCCGGCGAAAGGCCGTGTGGATGGCCGGATCAACCGTGATCTGGAAGGCGCCCAGCAGCAGCAGGCTGGCTACGAGCAGCGCGCTCCGCCGCGCGCGGCTGCCCGGCCCCCACAGCTCGAGCGCGATGGCCAGGCAGCCGAGTGTGTTGACCTGGGCGCCGGCGATGCCGAGCAGATGCGGGGGGCTCCAGAGGGTGACATCGATGCCAAAGAGCCGGTGCCACAGATCGTCGATCGGCGCGGCCAGGATGGTGATGGCCATGCCCCACCACGCCAGATGGAAGCCACGCGTGCCGACGAGCCCGATCACCCGGATGGAGTCAGGCACCTCCAGCCCTCGCCGGGCCCGCCACGTCTCCCAGGCGAGGACGCCAAACGCCAGCACGGCGGCGAGCGTGACGCCGGCATAGGTCATGACGTGCGGCGCGATCCAGAACCAGTCGCGGCCGATCACCAGGTGCCAGCGAATGTCCCACTGCACCCCCCAGCCGCCCAGCATCTTGGCCCCCAGCATCGCCCAGAGGACGATCGCGCGCAGGGCCCGGGCGTCGGCCGTCAGCAGGGTGGAGTTGAGAATCTCGGTCCGCGCGCTCATGCGCCCGTCATTCTACCCCGGCCCGCCGGGCCGGCGGGCCGGGGGTGCGCGTCACGTTCTGCGGGTCGGGTACAATAGGCAGTCATGCGTTGCTGGCCTGCGCTTCCCGGACTCCTGACGGCGCTCGTTGCCGTCGCCGGCTGCAGCGGCGAGTCTCCGGCCACGGCCGCGGCGCAGAAGGCCCCGCCTCCGCCGCGCGAAGTGCAGGTCGTGCCCGCCGTCGAGAGCCGGATGCCCCGGACGGTGGCGGTGACGGGCACCCTGGCGGCCGAGGATCAGATCGTGCTCGCCTTGAAGGTGACCGGGCGGCTGGCCGAGCTCACCGTGGACCTCGGCAGTCGGGTGCGCCGGGGCCAGGTCATCGCCCGGCTCGATCCCACGGACTTCAAGCTGCGGCTGGAGCAGGTCCAGGCAGGACTGCAGCAGGCCCGCGTGCGGCTGGGGCTGACGACCGACGGGACCAGCGACCGGGTCGAGCCGGAGCAGACCTCCATCGTCCGGCAGGCCCGGGCCGTGCTGGACGAGGCGCGGCTCACCCGCGAGCGGTTCGCCCGGCTCTTCGAGAAGGAGCTCGTGGCCAAGGCCCAGCTCGACACCGCGGTGGCCAACGAGCAGGTGGCCGAAGGCCGCTATCAGGACGCGTTGGAGGAAGTTCGCAACCGCCAGGCGATCCTGGTCCAGCGCCGTACCGAGCTCGAGCTGGCCCGCCAGGCCCTCACCGATACCGAGCTCAGAAGCCCCGCCGACGGAATGATCCGCGATCGGCGGGTGTCGGTCGGTGAGTTCATGGCGGCGGGTGCCCCTATCGCCACCCTCGTGCGGATCCACCCGCTGCGCCTGCAGCTGGCCATCCCCGAGCGGGCCGCGGTCGACGTGCGGGTAGGCCAGGACGTGCGGGTGGTTGTGGACGGCGGCGCCGGCGTCCACACCGGACGCATCGTGCGGTTGTCGCCGTCGATCCAGGAGCAGAACCGCACGCTGACGGTCGAGGCCGAGGTGCCCAATCCCACGGGGGTCCTACGCCCGGGATCCTTCGCCCGGGCCGAAGTGGTGATCGCCGCCGATCAGCCAGCGGTGTTCGTGCCCACCTCGTCCATCGTGGTGTTCGCCGGTATCGAGAAGGTCCTCACGGTGCGCGGGGGCAAAGCCGAGGAGCGGCGCATCGTGACCGGCCGGCGCGAGAAGGATCGCGTGGAGATCGTCGAGGGCCTCAAGGCCGGCGAAGGGGTCGTCGCGGAGCCGGGGAATCTGACGGGCGGTCAAGCCGTGACCGTGAAGACGAACTAGGCCGATGCAAAAGCTCGCCGAGATCTGCATCCGCCGCCCCGTCTTCGCCTCGATGATCGTGCTCTCGCTGGTCGTCGTAGGGGCGGCCAGCTACTTCCGCCTGGGCGTCGACCGGTTCCCGGCGGTGGACCTGCCCACGGTATCCATCCGCACCGAGCTGGTGGGGGCCTCCACCGAGGAGGTCGAGACTCAGGTCTCCCAGAAGATCGAGGAGGCCGTCAACACCATTCAGGGCATCAGCGAGCTGCGCTCCATCACCAGCCCCGGCAACTCCATCGTCATCGTCACCTTCAACCTGAATCGGCAGATCGACGTGGCCACCCAGGACGTTCGCGACAAGGTGGCGGCCGTCATCCGCAACCTGCCCCGCGACATCCGCACTCCCATCATCTCCAAGACCGACAACGACCAGGCCCCGGTGCTCACGGTGGCGGTGGC
>JBOHPM010000089.1:0-9374 GCA_050731715.1 Candidatus Rokuibacteriota bacterium | reverse complement strand
CATTCCGGTCGCCGGCCTCGATTCGTGTTCATGACCGGCGACCTGCTCGGGCCCGCGACGCGGGACTTCCTGGAGTCAACGAAGGCGCCCTGCCTGGCCAAGCCCTTCGATCTCGAAGCGATTCGGCGGGTCGTCGTCCAGGCCCTCACCGGGCGCGAGCACCGCCTGGAGCAGTCCCGGCGGTAAGCCGAAACGCCTACCTGGGCTTCGGGCCCTTCCCCGGATGCCCCATCGGCGGGCCCTCTTTCACGTGCTTGCGAGCCTGCCCGGGCGGGACCTTGTAATAGCCCACCGGCACGGCACGAACCACGTGCGGCACCCTGTCCATGGCGATCACCGTCCAGGGGCCGCCCCGTCTCGGCGAGTGAAACCACACGCCGTTGTGGAAGCTGTAATAGCGGCCGCTGTGGATGAACAGGTTGAAGCTGACGGCGGGCGCGTACTGGACCGGGCTGCCCGGGATGACCACGAACCGTGGGGTGGCCACCAGGATCGGCGGCGGTGGTGGCGGGCCGATACTGACGCCGATGTTGACGTTCGTCGCGCTCGCCGGCCGGGCTGGAATGACGCCCAGTGCCGCGGCCACGACCAGGATCATCCAGATCGCATTCTGCATCGCGGGCCCTCCCGCGCTGCCCAGGCGTGCGGGCGAGCGCACAGCAGGCGCGTGCACGCGAGGTGCCAGGCGCGGGCGATGCGATGTCGGGGCCTTATGCGGCGCGCGTCAAGGCTCGTGACAGGCTGGGTGACGTTTCGGCAGGTCCCCTCTAGCGCCGACACCTCAGGCGCCGGGCTATTCGCGAGTCAGTCGCTCGAGCCCGCCCATGTACGGCCGCAGCACCGGCGGGATAGTGACGCTGCCGTCGGCCTCCTGAAAGTTCTCCAGCACGGCGATCAGCGTGCGCCCGACCGCTAGCCCCGAACCGTTCAGGGTATGGCAGTACTCGGCGCGGCCGCCGGCGCGGGGCCGATAGCGGAGGTCGAGCCGGCGGGCCTGGAAGGCCTCGCAATTGGAGCATGACGAGATCTCGCGATACCGGCCCTGCCCGGGCAGCCACACCTCGATGTCGTAGCTCTTGGCGGCGGCGAAGCCCATGTCCCCTGCGCAGTGCTCGACCGTGCGATAGGGAATCTCCAGCCGCTGCAACACCGTCTCGGCGCTCCGGACCATGGTCTCGAGCTCGTCGTACGACTGGGCCGGCGTGGTGATCTTCACCAGCTCCACCTTGTCGAACTGGTGTTGCCGGATCATCCCCTTCAGATCTTTGCCGTACGTCCCCGCCTCCCGCCGGTAGCAGGGCGTGAAGGCCACGTAACGGCGGGGCAGTGTCGCCTCCGGCAAGAATTCGCCCCGGTGCAGCGCGGTGAGCGGGACCTCCGCCGTCGGGATGAGATAGAGCGTCCGGTTCTCGTCGGGCTCCTGGGTCTTGAAGAGCTGGTCCTCGAACTTCGGCAGCTGGCCCGTGCCCAGCATCGTCTCGGCGCTCACGAGGTGCGGCGTCCACACCTCGGTGTAGGCGTGCTCCCGGGTGTGCAGGTCGAGCATGAACTGGGTCAGGGCCCGTTCCAGACGCGCCGCTCCGTCCCACAACACGGTGAACCGGGACTTCGCGAGCCGGGTAGCCCGCTCGAAATCCAGCAGCCCCAGACGCTCGCCGAGCTCCTCGTGCGGGCGGGCCGGGAAGGCGAACGCCCGGGGGGTCCCCTCGCGACGTACCTCGACGTTCTGGTCCTCGGTCAGGCCGGGGGGGACGGAGGAATGCGGCAGGTTGGGGAGCTGGAGCAGGAGGCGCTCGATGGCGGCCTCGCGTTCCGCGGCCGCGCCGTCCAGGATCTTGATGCGGTCGCCGACCTCCCGCATGCGGGCCTGTTCGGCCGAGACATCCTCACCTCGCCGCCGGGCCTGGCCGATGGCCTCCGAGACGCGGTTGCGCTCGGCCTTGAGCGCCTCGGCCTCGTGGAGGACGCGCCGCCGCTCGGCGTCCAGGGCCTGCACGTCGTTGATGACGGTGGGCGACTCACCCCGGGCCGCCAGCCCTCGCTCCACAGCCTGGGGCTGCTCCCGGAAGAGCCGGATGTCGAGCACGGCGGGCCCGCTACTGCGCCTCGGGCGTCTGTTCGGCGTCCATGCGGGCGATCGAGCCGACCCGATCGTCCTGTTCCAGGTCGATGATCCGCACCCCCCACGTGTTGCGCCCCTGCGAGGAGATGTCGGCGGCGTGCATGCGGATGATCTTGCCCTTGGTGGTGACGACGAGCAGATCGTCCCCGTCGTGGACCTGCAGCATGCCGACGACGTTGCCGTTGCGCCCCCCGGTCTTGATGTCGATGATCCCCTTGCCGGCGCGGCCCTGCAGGCGATACTCCTCCAGGGGAGTCCGCTTGCCGAAGCCCCGCTCGGTGACGGTGAGGATGGTCACGCCCTCCTGCACGACGTCGGTGGTGATGACTTCGTCGCCCTCGTCCAGCTCAACGCCCCGCACACCGGCGGCGCCGCGGCCCATCGGGCGGACCTCCTCCTCCGCGAACCGGATCGTGATGCCCAGCTTGGTGGCGACCATCACCTCGCGCTGTCCGTCCGTCCGGCGGGCCGCGATCACCTCGTCGCCAGCCTCCAGGCCGATGGCCTGAATGCCGCCGGCCCGCGGATGCGAATAGGCCTCCAGCTCCGTCTTCTTCACCTTGCCCTGCTTGGTGACGAACAGAATGTGGCCGCCGGCCGCGAAGTCGCGCACGGGCACGCAGGTGGCCACGCGCTCGCCCTCGCCCAGCGACAACAGATTCACCATGGCCTTGCCCTTGGCCTGGCGGCCGCCCTCGGGGATCTCGTGGACCTTGAGCCAGTGCACCTTGCCCAGGTTGGTGAAGAACAGCAGGTAGGCGTGCGTCGTGGCCACGAACAGGTCCGCGACGATGTCCTCCTCCTTCGTCTCCATCCCGGTCACGCCCTTACCGCCCCGCCGCTGGCTCCGGTAGGCTTCGACGTGAGTGCGCTTGATGTAGCCCGAGCGCGTGATGGTGACGACCATCTCCTCGTCGGCGAGCAGGTCCTCGATGGTGAGCTCGGTCGTCTCGGTGACGATCTCCGTCCGCCGGCCGTCGCCGTACTCGGTCTTCAAGGCGAGCAGCTCCTCCTTGATGATCCCCATCAGCTTGGCCTCGGAGGCCAGGATGCCCCTGAGCACCTCGATGAGGGCCAGCGTCTGCTCGTGCTCCTCCACGACCTTGTGGCGCTCGAGCTGGGTGAGGCGCTGCAGCCGCATGTCCAGGATGGCCTTGGCCTGGACCTCGCTGAGCTCGAGGCGGCTCATCAGGGCGTCCTTGGCCGCCTCCGGGCTTTCGGCCTGCCGGATGAGACGGATCACCATGTCCAGGTGCTCGACCGCCTTGCGTAGCCCGGCCAGGATGTGGGCCTTCTCCTCGGCCCGGGCCAGGTCGAAGCGGGTGCGCCGGGTCACGATCTCGCGCCGGAAGCGGATGAAGGCCTCCAGCATCTCCTTGAGGTTGACCACCTGGGGCCGCCGCTCCACGAGGGCCAGCATGATGATCCCGAAGGTCGTCTGCATCTGGGTGTGCTTGTAGAGCTGGTTCAGCACGATCTGGGGGATCTCCCCCCGGGACAGCTCCAGCACGACCCGGATGCCCTCACGGTTGGATTCGTCCCGAATCTCGGCCAGGCCGTCGACCTTCTTCTCGCGGCTGAGCTCGGAAATCTTCTCGATGAGGCTCGCCTTGTTCACCTGATAGGGCAACTCGGTGATGATGATCGCCTCGCGGCCGCCCCGCAGCTTCTCGGCGTGGGCCTTGGCCCGCAGGGTGAGGGTCCCGCGCCCGGTCGTGTAAGCCTCCCGGATCCCGCTCGAGCCGTAGATGTAGCCCCGGGTCGGAAAGTCGGGCCCGGTGACGATCTTCATGAGCTGCTCGAGCGTGGCCGCCGGATCGTCGATGAGCAGCACGAGGGCGTCGATGACCTCGGAGAGGTTGTGGGGCGGGATATTGGTCGCCATCCCCACCGCGATGCCCGCCGAGCCGTTGATCAGGAGGTTGGGCACCCGGGTGGGCAGGACCACCGGCTCCTGGAGCGACTCGTCGAAGTTGGGAACGAAGTCGACGGTCTCCTTGTCGATGTCGGCCAGCATCTCATGGGCGATCTTGGCCAGCCGCCCTTCGGTGTAGCGCATGGCCGCCGGGGGATCGCCATCGACCGACCCGAAGTTGCCCTGGCCATCGACCAGGGGGTAGCGCAGCGAGAACTCCTGGACCATGCGCACCAGCGCCTCGTACACCGGCGCGTCACCGTGGGGGTGGTATTTCCCGAGCACCTCACCCACCACGCGGGCAGCCTTCTTGTAGGGCCGATTCCACACCAGTCCCAGCTCCTGCATGGCGTAGAGGACCCGGCGGTGGACAGGTTTGAGGCCGTCGCGGATGTCCGGCAGGGCGCGACCGACGATGACGGACATCGCGTAGTCGAGGTAGGACTTCCGCATCTCCTCTTCGATGGGGACGGGGACCTGTCGCTCGTTGGGCATCGGTGCTCTCTATCTGTCGCGGGGTCCGCGAGGCCGCACTCAAATATCCAGGTTGGCGACGTCCAGGGCGTGCTTCTCGATGAACTCGCGCCGCGGCTCCACGGCGTCCCCCATGAGGACGGTGAACATCTCGTCGGCGCCGACGGCGTCCTCCATGGTCACCTTCAGGAGGGTGCGGGTTTCCGGATTCATCGTCGTCTCCCAGAGCTGCTCGGGGTTCATCTCACCGAGCCCCTTGTAGCGCTGGAAGGTCGCCCCGGCCCGGCTCAGCTCGAGCGCCACCCGCACCAGCTCGCTCACGCCCTTGACCGGCCGCTCCACGTCACCCTCGAGGAGGGTGGTCGGGCCCTTCTCGACGGCGGCGACCTTCTCCCACAGCTCCAGCACTGTCGCGTAGTCGCCGGACTTGAACAGCCCGGTGCTGAACGAGACCGTGGGTGGCCCCGAAATCGTCACCGCGTGGCCGTCGTCGTTGTCGCCGGGCTGGACGTCTACCGTGAAACCATCCACGGCGGCGGCGGCCGCGCGGATGGCCTCACCGATCTCGGCGTGGCCCACACCTCGTTTGGTCCCGCGGAACCTCTGGCGGAGCAGCTCCCGGAGAATGGGCGCGGGCACCCCGCGCTTGACCAGCTTGCCGAACAGCGCCCGGAACTCGGCCGACCCGCGCAGCAGCTCCAGCAGGGGGGCGCCGCCCAGCGGCTGCTTCGTGCCCGGCACCTTGACGCTGGCCGTTTCCACCCACGCCGCCAGGAAGAACTCCTCGAACTCCCGCTCCGACATCAGGTACTTCTCGACCTTGCCCTTTTTCACCTTGAACAGGGGCGGCTGCGCGATGTAGAGGTGCCCGGCCTCGATCACCGGCACCATGTGGCGGAAGAAGAACGTGAGCAGGAGCGTGCGGATGTGCGCGCCGTCCACGTCGGCGTCGGTCATCAGAATGATCTTGTGGTACCGGAGCTTGGCGACGTCGAACTCCTCCGGTCCGATACCGGTCCCCATGGCCGAGATCAACAGCCGGATCTCGTTGTGGGACAGCACCTTGTCGTAACGCGCCTTTTCGGCGTTGATGATCTTGCCGCGCAGGGGCAGGACGGCCTGGGTGCGGCGGTCTCGACCCTGCTTGGCCGAGCCGCCGGCCGAATCGCCCTCCACGATGAACAGCTCGCGGTACTGCGGCTCTCGCTCCGAGCAGTCGGCGAGCTTGGCCGAAAGCCCCTCGTCGTCGACACCCTTCTTGCGGGTCAGCTCCCGGGCCTTGCGCGCGGCCTCCCGCGCCTGCGCCGCCCGCACGCACTTGTCGACGATCTTGCGCGCTGTCGCGGGATCTTCCTCGAACGCCTCGGTCAGCTTGTCGTTGACGATCTGCTGGACCAGGCCCTTGACGTCGGTGTTGCCGAGCTTGGCCTTCGTCTGGCCCTCGAACTGGGGCTCGGGCAACCGCACCGAAACCACCGCGGCCAGCCCCTCGCGGACGTCGTCCCCGCTGACCCCACCCTTGAAGCTCTTGAGGTAGCCGTTGGCCTCGGCGTAGCTGGCCAGGCGGCTGGTCAGGGCGGCCCGGAAGCCCGTGAGGTGTGTCCCCCCCTCGCGGGTGTTGATGTTGTTGGCGAAGGCGAACACGTTCTCCTGGTACCCGTCGTTGTACTGCAGGGCGACCTCGACCTCGATGTCCCCCCGCTTGCCCTCGAAGTAGAGGACCTTGGGGTGCACGGGCGTCTTGTTCTGGTTGAGGTGCTTGACGAACTCGACGATGCCGCCCTTGTAGAGGAACGTGTGATTGCGGGCGTCACGCTCGTCCTCGATGACGATCTTCAGCCCGCGATTGAGGAAGGCCAGCTCGCGCAGCCGGTTGGAAAGCGTGTCGAAGGAGAGCGCGGTCTCCTCGAAGATCGCCGGGTCGGGCTTGAAGCGGATGATGGTGCCGTGCTTCTGGGTCTTCTCGCCCGACGTGAGCTCGCCGGCCGGGGCGCCCCCGTTCTCGAAGCGTTGAGTCCAGATCCCCCCCTGCCGGCGGATCTCTACCTCCAGCCATTCGCTCAGCGCGTTGACCACCGACACGCCGACGCCGTGGAGACCGCCCGAGACCTTGTACGCGGAATGCTCGAACTTGCCGCCGGCGTGGAGCGTGGTCAGCACGACCTCGGCCGCCGGCCGGCCCGTTTCCTGGTGGACGTCGACAGGGATGCCCCGGCCGTTGTCCCCCACCGAGCAGGATCCGTCCGAGTGCAGGATGACCTTGATGCTGTCGCAGTGGCCGGCCAGCGCCTCATCGACGGAGTTGTCGACCACCTCGTACACGAGGTGGTGCAGCCCGTAGGCGCTCGTGTCGCCGATGTACATGGCCGGACGCTTGCGGACGGCCTCCAGCCCTTCCAGGATTTTGATGTCGCTGGCGGTGTAGGTCTCGGCCTTCACGCGGCGACTACCTCGCCTTCCCTCACGACCCAGGGCACGCCGAGGCTGCCGGGCACCGGCTCGGGCGAGGTCAGAAACACCTGCTCGGCGTGCTCGATCTCTTTCAGGACGTTGCTCCGCACGGCAGCATCCAGCTCGGAGAGCGCATCGTCGAGCAGAAGCACCGGTGTCGTTCCTGTCGCCTCCGCGATGGGCAGCACCTCGGCCAGCCGCAGGGTCAGGGCCAGCAGCCGCTGCTGGCCTCGTGAGCCGAAGGCCCGCGCGTCCACGCCGTCCAGCTCGATGGCGAGATCATCGCGGTGGGGTCCGACCAGGGTCTGCCCCCGCCGCACTTCCGCCGCACGTCCGCGCTCGAGCGCCGTCTGGAAGGCCGCTACCTCCGCCGTCTCCCCCAGCGAGGCGCGATACCCGATCTCGACCTTGGGCTGGCCCCCGGCCAGCGTCGGGTAGATCCTCGCCAGCTCGGTCTGGAGCGCAGCCACCGCCCGCCGACGCCGGCCCATCAGCTCCAGCCCGACCGCGACGAGTTGCTCGTCCCACGGGGCCAGTCGCGCGCCCAGGCCGTCCGGGCCCCGCTGCTGCAGGAGGTAATTGCGTCGCCCCAGCACCTGACGATAGCGGATCAGCGTTGCCCGATGGCTCGCGTAGAGTCGGGCCGCGAAGCCATCGAGAAAGTTGCGCCGGGCCGCCGGCGCGCCGTGGAGGATCTCGAGATCCGGCCACCCGAACGGGACGACGCGGGCCCAGGGACAGTCCTCACCGCCGCTCTGCCAGGGACCGCTCGGCGACCGCTCGATCGTCCGCCGGACGGCGCGCGCGCCCTCGGCGTGGCCCAATTCGCCGGCCACCGTTGCCCGCTCGGTGCCCCAGAACGGAATGTCGGCCAACCGCGACGTGCGAAACGACCGCCCGCTCACGAGGAAGCCCAGCGCTTCGAGGAGATTGGTCTTGCCCTGGGCGTTCGCGCCCGTAAGCAGGTTCAGCTTTGGTGAGGGGCTCCAGCTGAGGGTGCGATGATTACGAAACTCGAGTAGCTGCAACCATCCAATATGCACCCTATCTGACACCTCGATCTCAGAGGGAAATCCTCGCTAAATACGCATGGGCATTATAACACAGCAGTACCCATCATCCGCCGCGCTTTTCAGCAGTCCGGGGCTCAATGCGTCCTTGAATTCGAACACCACGTCCTCGTGCTCCAGCGGCGCGAGGGCATCCTGGACATAGCGAGAATTGAAGCCGATCGTGATCTCGGCGCCGCTGTAGTCCACCTCCAGCGCCTCCTCGGCCTCCCCCAGATCATGGCTCGCCGCCGAGAGCGTGAGCGCCCCCGGCGCGAGCCCGAAGCGCACCGGCTTGTTGCGCTCTTCGGCCATCACCGACACGCGCCGCAACGCTCCCGCCAGCACGGCGCGCTTGAGCGTCAGCCGCCCGGGATGATTGCGGGGCACGACCGCCTCCCAGTTCGGGAACTGGCCCTCGATGAGGCGGGCGGTCATCACGAAGTTTGGCATCTGCATCACGAACTGGTTCTCGGTGATGGCGAGCTGGACATCTTCACTGGCGCCCAGCACCCGCATGATCTCGGTCACTGCCTTGCGGGGCACGATGCCGCTCACGCCACTCAGGCCCTGCCCCACGCTTCGCGTGGCCACGGCCAGCCGATGCCCGTCGGTCGCCACGAAGCGCGCCTCTTTGGGCTGCAGCAGAAACAGGACTCCATTGAGGGCAAACCGGCTCTCGTCGTGGGACACGGCAAAGCTGGTCTGGGCCAGCATGTCGCGCAACGTCTTGGCCTCCATGCGGAGCCAGGCCGGTGGGGCGGCTGGAACGACGGCAGGAAAATCCGCCGGCGGCATCCCGACCAGGCGAAGGTTGACGCCGGCGCACCGGATGGTGACGGCCGCCGTCTCAGACACCTTGAGGGCCAGGCTCGCGGCCGGCAGCTCTTTGACGATCTCCGCGAGCTTGCGGGCTGACACCGTGATCGCACCCTTGCTTCCCACCCGCGCGGGCACGGCGACCCGCGCCGCGACTTCCAGGTCGGTCGCGGTCACCCGGACCGTCTCGCCCTCGGCCTCGAGCAGCACGTTGGCGAGAATCGGCAGTGTCTGTCGGGGCTCCACGATGTTCTGCACCATCTGCAGGCCCTTGAGAAACGGATCACGGTCCAGCACTACTTCCATACGATTCTCCCTAGGTAGGTCGATAAGAACAGAAGCGTAGTCGTAAGCGTCATAGGACGTGTGGATACCGTGGGGAGAGGATGAAGGGCTGTTGTCATCGAGCGTTGCCGTGCACGGCGGCTGGGGACAAGCCGGTGAGCGACGGGGAGCGGACGGTGGATCACAGCTGGATTCCCTGGATAAACCCCTCGATGGTCTTGCGTAGCTTGGGGTCCTCCTGGGTCAGGGTCTGGATCTT
>JBOHPM010000088.1:0-9411 GCA_050731715.1 Candidatus Rokuibacteriota bacterium | reverse complement strand
CGGCGTGCGCGTCTGCACGGGGACGACGCCGGTCGCCACGCGGAGCCGCGTCGTCTGGCTGGCGATGAGGGCCATCGTGGTGAAGGCGTCCTGGCCGGCGACCTCGGCGGTCCAGGCGGTGTCGTAGCCGCGGGCTTCGGCCTCGCGGGCCAGGGCCACGTATTCCGTGGCGCCCAGCGCGTGGAAGAAGGGCACGGCCAGGCCCAGCCGGCCTCCCAGCGCGCTCATGCACGCCCGGTCTTGACGGCGTCGCGCGCAGCCCGGGCCGCCATCGTGAGGAAGCGCTGGTCGTTGACCATCCCCACCAGGGGCCAGCCCTCGGCGATGCGGCGGTTCACGGTTTCGGTGGTGGCGCAGTGGATTCCCGGGGTCACTCCGTGGCGGCGGGCCGCGGCCAGCACGATCCGCATGGCGTCGGCGAACTCCGCATGGGGCGGCTCCAGCGACGGCGCCAGGCCCATCGACGCGCAGAGATCGTTGGGCCCCACGTAGCAGGCATCGATGCCGGGCACCGACAGGATGGCGTCGATGTTCTTCACCGCCTCGATGTGCTCGATCTGGGCGATGAGCAGCAGCTCGTCGTTGGCCCGGGCAAAGTAGGTGGCGGGGTCGGTCTTGAACGACAGGGCAAAGCGGCCGGCGCCCAGGCTGCGGATGCCGGCCGGCGGATACTTGCACGCGGCCACCAGCAGCTCGGCCTCCGGCCGGGAGCGGACGTTGGGTGCCAGCACGCCCCAGGCCCCGGCGTCGAGCACGCGCTTGAAGTTCTCCTCGGCGATGGCCGGCACGCGGGCCAGCGGCGCCACCGGATAGCGGGTGATCGTGGCGAACATGGTGGCCAGGGTAGCCAGATCGATCGGCCCGTGCTCGGTGTCGATGAGGAGCCAATCGAAACCCACCGCGGCCATGGCCTCGGCCACCAGCGGGTCCCCGAAATTCAGGAGCGTGCCGAACTGCGGCCGGCCGGCTCGGAGCGCGTGCTTCACGTGGTTGGGGATCACGGTCGCCCTCTCGTGGATGGGGTCGAGGCCAGCGCGAGTATACTCCACGGCAAGTGGGCGAGGACGCGAGGGAAGGCGCGGGGTTCCGACGGCAGTCGTACTATCATGTCGGCGGAGGCGTCCATGAAACTCCTCGACGGCAAAACCGGGATCGTCTTCGGGGTGGCCAACAAGCGGTCGATCGCGTGGGCCATCGCCCAGGCCCTGGCCGGAGCCGGCATGCGGCTGGCCTTCACCTATCAGGGTGAGCGCTTGAAGGACAACGTGGAGGAGCTGGCCGCCACGTTACCGGGGTCGCGGCTCTACCCGTGCGACGTCGCCTCGGACACCGAGATCGCCGCCGTCTTCACCGCGCTGGGGCGGGAGTTCAGCGCGCTCGACACCCTCGTCCACTCGGTGGCCTTCGCCCAGAAGGAAGATCTGGACGGCGAGTTCGTGGCGACCTCGCGCGAGGGGTTCAAGCTGGCCAACGATATCTCGGCGTACTCGCTGGTGGCGCTCACGCGCGGGGCCCGGCCCCTGCTGGAAAAGTCGGGTCAGGGCTCGGTCATCGCCATGACGTACTACGGCTCCGAGAAGGTGGCCGGCAACTACAACGTGATGGGCGTGGCCAAGGCCGCGCTGGAAGCTGCGGTACGGTACCTGGCGGCCGATCTCGGGCCGCGGGGAATCCGCGTCAACGCCATCTCCGCCGGCCCCGTGAACACCCTGGCCGCTCGGGGCATCAAAGGCTTCACCACCATTCTCCAGCATCACGCCGAGAAGGCGCCGCTCCGGCGGAACGTGGAGCCCCGCGAGGTCGGGGACACCGCGCTCTTCCTGGCCTCCCGGCTCTCCTCCGGGATCACCGGCGAGGTGATCTTCGTCGACGGCGGCTACCACATCATGGCGGTCTGAGCGTTCCGGTCATGGACGCCGAGGCGACCGGCGCGGGGCGTCCGGCCCGGCCGATTCGCGCGCCCCGCGGCCGCACGCTCTCCTGCCGGGGGTGGCCGCAAGAGGCCGCCCTCCGGATGCTTATGAACAATCTCGATCCCGACGTCGCCGAGCGGTGGGAGGATCTGGTCGTCTACGGCGGCTCGGGACGAGCGGCGCGCGACTGGCCCGCCTACCACCGCATCGTGGCCGCGCTGCGGCGCCTGGGCGACGCCGAGACGCTGCTCGTGCAGTCGGGCAAGCCGGTCGGGGTCTTCGCCACCCACCCCGATGCGCCCCGCGTGCTCATCGCCAACTCGCTGCTCGTCCCCGCCTGGGCCGACTGGGAGCACTTCCGGGCCTACGAGGCGCAGGGACTCACGATGTACGGCCAGATGACGGCCGGTTCCTGGATTTACATCGGCACCCAGGGCATCCTGCAGGGCACGTACGAGACCTTCGGCGCCTGCGCGCGCCGCCACTTCGGCGGCTCGCTGGCTGGCCGCCTGGTCCTCAGCGCTGGCCTGGGCGGCATGGGTGGCGCCCAACCATTGGCCGTCACGATGAACGGCGGTGTGGCGATCATCGTGGAGGCCGACCGCGAGCGGGTCGAGCGCCGCCTGCGCCTGGGCTACGTCGACCGCGCCACCGCGTCCCTTGACGAAGCCCTCGGCTGGGCGGAAGACGCGCGACGGGGCCGGCGGCCGCTGTCGATCGCGCTCCACGGCAACGCCGCCCAGACCCATCCCGAGCTGGCTCGGCGCGGCGTCCGCTTCGACGTCGTCACCGATCAGACCGCGGCCCACGACATGCTCAACGGATATGTCCCGGCCCCCATGTCGGTCGCGGAGGCCGCGGCGTTGCGAGCCGCCGACCCGACCGGGTATCTGAAGCTGGCCTACGAGTCGCTGGCTGCCCACATGCGGGCCATGCTCGAGCTGCAGCGCCGGGGCGCGATCCTCTTCGACTATGGGAACAACATCCGTCAGGAGGCCCAGAACGCGGGGGTCAGCGACTTCGCCTATCCCGGCTTCGTGCCGGCCTTCATCCGCCCCCTCTTCTGCGAGGGCCAGGGCCCGTTCCGCTGGGTGGCCCTGTCCGGTGATTCTCGTGACATCGACGCCACCGACGACGCCCTCATCGAGGCGTTCGGGGACAACGAGGCGCTGGTCCGCTGGCTGCGCCTGGCCCGGGAGCGCGTGCCCTTCCAGGGGCTGCCGGCGCGGATCTGCTGGCTCGGCTACGGGGATCGCGCCAAGGCCGGACGCATCTTCAACGACCTGGTGGCCTCGGGCCGGGTCTCGGCGCCGATCGTGGTCGGCCGCGACCACCTCGACGCGGGCTCGGTAGCCTCACCCAACCGGGAAACGGAGTCGATGCGCGACGGCTCCGACGCCATCGCCGACTGGCCGATCCTCAACGCGCTGCTCAACGCCTCCGCGGGGGCGACCTGGGTCAGCGTGCACCATGGCGGTGGGGTCGGCATCGGCTACTCCCTGCACGCGGGGATGGTCGTCGTCGCCGACGGCACGCCGGATGCCGCCCGCCGACTCGAGCGGGTGCTGACCACCGATCCCGGCACCGGCATCATGCGTCACGCCGACGCCGGCTACCCCGAGGCCGTGGCGGCGGCCCGACGCCACGGCCTCGACCTGCCCGGGATCACGACGTGAGCGCGGTCATCCTCGACGGCGGCCCGTTGACGCTCGAAATGGTGGAGCGGGCAGCCCGGCAGGGCGCTTCCGTCGAGGTCTCCGCCGGCGCTCGGCGCTTCATCACCGCCAGCCGAGCCTTCGTCGACCGTCTGGCCCGGGAGGGCTCGCCCGTCTACGGCATCACCACCGGCGTCGGCAAGCTCAAGGACACGCTGATCCCTGAGGCCGAGCAGGCACGCCTGCAGCGCAACCTGGTCCTGAGCCACGCCGGCGGCGTGGGCTCGCCCCTGGCCGAGGAGGAGGTGCGCGCCGTGATGCTGCTGCTCGCCGCCTCCCTGGCCCGCGGGGCTTCGGGAGTCCGGGGCGAGGTGGTGGACGCCCTCGTGGCCTGTCTGAACCAGCGCGTGCATCCGGTGGTGCCCGAGCTGGGCTCGCTCGGCTCCTCGGGTGACCTGGTCCCGCTCGCCCACGTCGCCGCCTGTCTCATCGGCGAAGGCGAGGCCTGGATGCAGGAGCGCCGGGTGCCGTCGCGGGAGGCCCTGGCCCGAGCCGGGCTGGCCCCGCTGCACCTCGAGTCCAAGGAAGGCCTGGCACTCCTCAACGGCACGCATCTCATGACCGGTCTGGGGGCCCTGGCCCTGCTCGATGCGTCTCGCCTCGAGCAGGTCGCCGACGTCGTCGGCGCCATGTCCCTGGAGGCGCTCATGGGCAGCAACGCCGCCTTCGACGTGCGGATCCACGCGCTGCGCCCGCACCCAGGCCAGCTCGCCTGCGCCGAGAACCTGCGACGGCTCACTGCGGAGAGCGCCATCATCGCCTCGCATCGTGATTGCCCCCGCGTCCAGGACGCCTACAGTCTGCGCTGCATGCCCCAGGTCCACGGCGCGGCCCGCGAAGCCATCGCCTTCGCGCGGGCGATCATCACGTGCGAGCTGGGCAGCGTCACCGACAACCCGCTGGTGTTCGCCGACGACGGAGTGGTGCTGAGCGGAGGGAATTTCCACGGCGAGCCGCTGGGCCTCGCCCTCGACACGCTGGCCATCGGCCTGGCCCAGCTGGCCGGTATCAGCGAGCGGCGCATCGACCGTCTGGTCAACCCGCTCACGAACGAGGGGCTGCCGCCGTTCCTGTCGCCCCACGGCGGTGTGCACTCTGGCTACATGATCGCGCAGTACGTGGCCGCCGCCCTGACCTCGGAGTGCAAGCGGCTGGCCCAGCCGGCCAGCGTGGATTCCATTCCTGCTTCCGGGCTCCAGGAGGACTACAACGCGATGGCCGCCGGCTCCGCCTTGAAGGCCCGCGTGGCGATCCGGGCCCTGCGCCAGGTCCTGGCCATCGAGCTGCTCCTGGCCGCCCAGGCGCTGGATCTGCGCATGCCCCTGAACCCGGGCCAGGGGAGCGCGGCCGCACGAAACGCCGTGCGCCGGTGCATCCCGCCCCTCGACGAGGACCGTTACCTCAAGGCCGACCTCGACGCCGCCGTCGCGCTGGTGGAGCAGGGCGTCGTGCTGGCGGCTGTGGAAGAGGCGCTGGGCCCGCTCGACTGAGGGGCGGCATGCCGACCACCGCCCTCGTCCTCGTCCTGACCGCCGCGGTTCTGCACGCGACGTGGAACGCGCTCTCCAAGCAGGCGCGCCACCCCCTGTGCTTCCTGTGGTCGTCCGTCACCCTGGCGACGGCCTTCGGCATTCCCGTCGCCCTGCCCCTGCTGCTGACTGCCGGCGTCCCCCGGGCGGCCTGGCCGTACGTCATCGCCACCATCGGGCTGCACGCGCTGTACTTCTACGCGCTGGGGCGGGCCTACCACTCGGGACAGTTCTCGGTGGTCTACCCGGTGGCCCGCGGCCTGGGCGTGGCGCTGGTGCCGGGGATCGCGCTGCTCGTCTTCGACGAGTGGCCCTCGCCCCTGGGGGCGTTCGGCGTCGGCCTCGTGGTCATCGGCATTGTGGCGCTCCAGCTCGCCAGCGCGCGGCCCGCGGCGCCTCGCCTGGCCCTGAGTGTCGGCGCCTGGTGGGCGCTGGCCACGGGGCTCACCACGGCGGCCTACTCACTGGTGGACAAGGCCGGCGTGATGCGGCTTCACCCGGTGCCCTACATCGTCCTGATGTTCCTCGGCATGAGCCTGGCGCTCCTGCCCGTCGTGTTGTCCGAGTCCCCGGCGCTGCGGCGGGAGTGGCAGGTCAACTGGCCGGCCATCGTGGTCGCCGCGCTGATGACGCTCGTCGCCTACCTGCTGGTCCTCTTCGCGTTCCGCCTCTCCAAGACGGCCTACGTGGTGGCGGCGCGGGAGACGTCCATCGTGCTCTCGACGCTGATCGGCACCCTCTGGTTTCGCGAGGGCCGGCTGCTGCCGCGCCTGGCCGGCGCCGCCGTGATCCTGGCCGGCGTCGTCTGCGTGGCGATGGCCCGCTGAAGGCGGGCGGGGGGGGCGGGCGCGAGCTACCGCGTCAGGGGAATGACGGCGGCGTCGCGCAAGACGGGCCCGTCGAGCTTGCCCTTGCTCATCCGGCAGTGTCCTTCGAAGAGCACTCCCTCCTCGACGACCACCACCGGCGCCTCGACGTCGCCGAACACACGGGCGGTACCGCGGAGCTCCACGCGATCCGTGGCGTTGACGTTACCGACCACCTCGCCGCTGATGATCACGGTGCCGGCCCGGACGATGGCGTTCACGACGCCCTTCTCGCCGATGATGAGGGTGTCCTGGGTCTGGATCTCACCGCTGAGCTTGCCGTTGAGCATCACCGTGCCGCTGAAGCTGTACTTGCCCTCGATCTCCGAGCCTTCGTCGATGAAGGCGCTGAGGTCGGCGGGCTTGACGGGGGGTTTGCCGGCCTTGCCGCCGAACATGGACATCAGGACGCCTCCTTCGCGGGCGAGGGCTGTGTCATCGGGTACTTCTTGGACTTACCATCCGCCGCGCGAGCGAGTCAAACTTTGGCGGCCGCGCCGGCCGACCCCTCCGGCTAGCGTCCCTCAGGCTGGACTGGCCCCGGCCCCGGGGCCCGCCGGGCCCGGGGGGTGCCCTTGACCAGTCCCCGGGCCCCCGGTAGAGTGCGGCCCTCATCCCAGAAGGAAACCGAGGCCACGATGCCGACAGGGGCGCGGGGAGGGGGATGACACAGTCCTGCATCCTCTACATCGAGGACGATCCCGGCAGCCGACTCCTGGTCAGGAGCGTGCTGGAGCGGGCCGGCCACGTCGTGCTCGACGCCGAGGACGGTCTCAGCGGGATCGAGCTCGCGCTCCGCGAGCGCCCGGCCCTGATCCTGCTCGACGTCAACCTGCCCGAGGTGGACGGCTACACGGTGGCCACCGCGCTCCGGACCTTCCCCAAGCTCTGCGAGGTGCCGATCGTCGCGGTCACCGCCTACGCCGCGCCGGGCGACCGTGAGCGGACGCTCGTGGCCGGCTGCGACGGCTACATCGCCAAGCCCATCGACGTCGACGCGTTTCCCGGCCAGGTCACCGACTTCCTGAGAGGCAAGCGCGAGCGGGCGGCGGCCGGCGACGAGGGCTTCTACCTGCGCGATCTCAACCAGCGTCTCGTCTGCCGGCTCCTGCGCCAGCTCGACGAGGTGGGGCGGCTCGGTCAGGAAGTGGGGATTCGTGCGCAGCGCCTGGAGGACATCCACGATGCGGTGCAGGATCTGACCTCCGAGCTCGGGCCGGCAGCGATCCTGGAGCGGTTGCTGCCCCGCCTGGCCCGCGCGCTGCACGCCACGGACCTGATCGTCGAGCTGATCCACCCGCCCGGCCTGCGCCTGGCGTCGGCCGGCGAGCGAGCTCCCCGCGCCGGGAGCACGGTGGCGAGCGGCGCCGGCACGGACCTGGAGCTCAAAGTGCCCCTGGTCGTGCGCGGCCGCCCCCTGGGTTTCGTCACCGCCCGCTGGCTCGAGGGAGCCGGCGCCACCCTGGAAGAGGAGCACCTGTTCAAGATCGTCGCCAACCAGCTGGCGATCGCGATGGAGAACGCGCGGCTCTACGAGACCGAGCGCGCGGCCCGCGCCGAAGCCGAGGCCGGACGGTGGCAGTCCGCCTTCCTGGCGCAGGTCAGCAAGGGCCTGGCGGCCTCGCTGGACTACGACGACACGCTGGCGGAGATTGCCCGGCTCGCCGTGCCCGAGCTGGGCGACGTCTGCGTGCTGGACATGCTGCAGGAGAACGAGCTCCTCCGGCGGGCCGTGGTGAGTGTGGCCGACCCGCTCAAGGAAGGCCTGGCCTCGGCCCTGCAGCGCTACTCCCCGGGTCCCGGGCCCCGCCTGGTGGTCGACGTGGTACACACCGCGCAACCGCGCCTGGTCACCGACATCACGGAGTCGATGATGGCGGCCGCTGCCTGCGACGCCGAGCATCTCCGCATCCTCCAGCAGCTCGGGCCGCAGTCGGCGATGGTTGTGCCGCTGGTGGCGCGGGGGCGCACGCTGGGCGCGCTCTCACTGGTCTCGCTGCGGCCAGAGCGCCGGTACCGGTCTGCCGACCTGGACCTGGCCCAGGAGTTCGCCACCCGCGCCGCCGGCGCCCTCGACAATGCCCGGCTCTATCGCGAGCGCCAGGCCGCCGACCGGCGCAAGGACGAGTTCCTGTCCGTGCTCGCCCACGAGCTGCGCGCCCCCCTGGCCCCCATCCTGAGCGCCATGGCCGTCGTCGAGGGCCACGAGGGCGAGGAGCCCGCGGTGCGGGCGGCCCGGCAGATCGTCGAGCGCCAGGTGCGGCACCAGGCCCGGATCCTGGACGACCTCCTGGATCTGGCCCGCATCGGCCGGGGCCTGATCGAGCTGCGGCGGAGCCCGGTGCCCGTGGGCCGCATCGTCGCCGATGCCCTCGACATCATCCGCCCGCAGGCCGAGGCCCGCCGACAGCTCGTCCACGCCACCGTTCCCGACGAGGAGCTCGTGCTCTGGGTGGACGCCACGCGACTGATCCAGGTCGTGACGAACCTGCTCGGCAACGCTTCCAAGTACAGCCCCGAGGGAGGCGAGATCACCATCGCCGCCGGCCAGGAAGGCGACCAGGCGGTGATTCGCGTGGGGGACAGCGGGGACGGTATCGCGCCCGAGCTGCTGCCACGAGTGTTTGATCCTCTTGTGCCGCGCGGTGCAGCGGCCGGGCGGGTCCGGGAGAGCGGGCTCGGCATCGGCCTGGCCCTGGTGCGGCGTCTGGTGGAGCTACACGGGGGCACCGTGGAGGCCGAGAGCGGTGGGATGGAGCGGGGGGCGCGCTTCACCGTCCGGCTGCCCCTGGGGAGCGCGACCGATACGACCGAGCGTGAGGCGCTGGCGGCGACCGGGGCGCCCCGCCACATCCTCGTCGTCGAGGACGATCCCGACGCGCGGCAGACGCTGCGCCTCATGCTCGAGTTCGACGGTCATCACGTCGACGTGGCCGGCGACGGTGACCACGCCATCGATGTGGCGTTGGCCCGGCGTCCTCAGGTCGTGCTGCTCGACATCGGGCTGCCGGGGATGGACGGCTACGAAGTGGCCAGGCGCCTGCGACAGGCGCTGGGGTCCCAGGTGCTGCTGGTGGCCCTCACCGGGTACGGCCGGCACGAGGACCAGGTGCGGGCCCTGTCAGCCGGGTGTGATGCCCACCTGCTGAAGCCAGTGGATCGGGCGCTGCTCAGACGCGTCATCGATCGACAAGGGAGGCCCCGAAATGGCCCCCCAATCCCCCCCGACGCTCGGAGCGCCCCGGCGAAGCCGTGACGCCTCTCGATATCAGAAGGAGCGGATCAGGCGGGCGACCCGCTCGTCGTGCGACTGGAACGGGTCCTTGCAGAGGATCGTTTCGCGCTCGGGATCGTTGAGCTTCAGGTAGACCCAGTCCACTCGATAGTC
>JBOHPM010000087.1:0-9565 GCA_050731715.1 Candidatus Rokuibacteriota bacterium | reverse complement strand
GATCCGTATCACGCTGCCGCCGCTGCGGGACCGGCCCGAGGACGTTCCGCGCTTCGTAGAGCACTTTCTCGGGCAGCACCAGCGACGTGGACTGAGCGCCAAGACGCTCACGCCGCAGGCCATGCGAGTCCTACAAGCCTACCCGTGGCCGGGGAACGTCCGAGAGCTGGCCAATACCATCGAGAGGCTGATGATTCTCTCGTCGGGAGCGACGATCGACGTTGATGATCTGCCTGAGAACGTGCGCGCGCGAAAGCTCCCACCTGTGATGGACGATTCGCTCGCCGAGGCAGAGCGCCGCCACGTTCTGCGAGTGCTGGAAAGCGCGGGTGGGAACCTGACGGCCGCGGCCCGACGGCTTGGCGTGGACCGCGGGACGCTCACCAGGAAACTGAAGCAGTGGGAAGGAGGCGGGGTGCGCCCCGGACTGACATGAATACCGTCCTCGTCGACCGAGACCAAGACGTCGCCGTGATCACGATCAACCGGCCCGAGGTGCGCAACGCCGTCAACGTACCGACCGCCGAGGCGCTGGTTCACGCGTTCCTGGAGTACGACCGTGACGACGGCCTGAGTGTCGCCGTGCTGACTGGGGCGGCGGGGACCTTCTGTGCCGGAGCTGACCTCAAGGCGATTGCCGGGGGCGAACGACGTCGTCTGACCGAGGACGCTCCAGCCCCCCTGGGGCCGACCCGCCTCCTTCTGGGCAAGCCGGTGCTGGCGGCTGTCGAAGGGCATGCGGTCGCGGGCGGGCTGGAGCTGGCGCTCTGGTGCGACCTTCGCATCGCTGCAGTCGACGCGGTCTTCGGTGTGTTCTGCCGCCGGTTCGGCGTGCCGCTATTGGACCTGGGGACTGTGCGGCTGCCCCGCCTGATCGGACACAGCCACGCGATGGACCTCATTCTCACCGGTCGCGGTGTTCAAGGCGAGGAGGCGCTCCGCATGGGCCTCGCCAACCGCCTCGTCCCTAAGGGACAGGCTCTCGACACTGCGGTCCGCCTGGCGCACGAACTGGCGGAGTTCCCCCAGCGCTGCCTCCGATCGGACCGGCTCTCGGCGTACGAGCAGTGGTCTCTCTCTTACACGGACGCCATGCGTAACGAACTACGGCGCGGGCTGGAAGTCACCGGTTCCGGCGAAACCATCGCAGGGGCGACCGAGTTCGCCGGAGGGCGGGGCCGCCATGGCGCCTTCTGATGGTAGTCCCCGCGACCGGCCGGGCCTTGCAAGCGTCACGACGGCGCCTCGCACCGAGCGCGCACGGCGCGAGCAGGAAGACATCGCCTTGGCGGTGGCCGGGCAGACGATTTGTTCGCTTTTCCAGGAACAGGTCGTCAAGCGCGGTGACGACTCCGCCCTCGTAACGAAGAGAGATGGGGTCTGGACTCCCGTGACCTGGCGCCAATACGGGGAGCGCGTGCGCGCCGCCGCCCTCGGCCTGATGGATCTGGGGCTCCGGCCGGGCCAGGCCGTCGCGCTCCTCTCGGGCACACGCGAGGAGTACAACGTCGCCGACCTCGGCGTAACGCATGCGGGCGGGATCACTGTCACCCTCTACCAGACCCTCGCCCCGGCCCAGGTCGCCTACATCGTGGATCACTCCGAAGCCGTGCTGGCGTTCGTCGAGAGCGCGGTCCAGGCCGAGAAGTTCTTCCGGATCCGCGGCGAGATTCCCAGGGTACGCAAGCTCATCCTCTTCGAGGGCACCGAGGCCTTCGCAGACGAGCCATGGGTGCTCGGCTTCGATGCCCTCCTGGCGCGCGGGGCCGCGCTAGCCCGGAGCGCCTGTGCCGCCTTCGAGGCGCGCCATCGGGCCGTCGCCCCCGACCAACTCGTCACGATCATCTACACCTCGGGGACGACAGGCCCGCCCAAGGGGGTCATGCTCACACACGGCCAGGTCTGCCGGGCCCAGGAGTCAAGCCACCGGCGACTCCATCCGGAGCCGGGCGGGCGCAGCATCGGCTACTTGCCGATGGCCCACCTGGCCGAGCGCAACCTCTCGCTCTGGAGCGCGATCCGCGCGGCCCGGACGATTCACTTCTGCCCAGCCATCGAACGACTCGGTGAGACGCTCAAGGAGGTGCGCCCGACCCTGTTCTTCGGCCCGCCCCGCATCTGGGAGAAGATGCACGCGGCGCTCATGGCCGGTATCGAGGCCGAGCCGAACCCCGCGTCGAAGGCCGCCGTCTACCAGGCGCTCGAGGTAGGCCAGCGGGCCGTGGAGCTCCAGCAGGCGGGGCAACCGGTGCCGGCCGACCTGGCGGACGCACGCCGTCACGCCGACGCCGTCGTGTTTCGGCGCTTCCGCGAGCGCCTCGGTCTGGATGAGGTCAAGGTCGCCGCCAGCGGGGCCGCGCCCATCGCCGCGGAGGTGCTCCGGTTCTTCCACGCCATCGGGATTCCGATCCTCGAGGTCTACGGTCTGACGGAGGGCTGCGCGGTCGGGACCATCGTGCGACCTGACCGCATCAAGATCGGCACCGTCGGACTCGCCTATCCCGGAGTAGAGCTCCGACTGGCGGAGGATGGAGAAATCCTGCTGCGCAGCGGCCACGTGTTCGCCGGTTACTACAAGGATCCCGATCTCACCCGCGAGGCAGTTGATGCGGACGGCTGGCTTCACTCGGGCGACATCGGGTGCCTCGACGCCAATGGGTTCCTCACGATCGTCGACCGGAAGAAGGACATCATCATCACCGCCGGTGGCAAGAATATCGCCCCGTCGAATCTCGAGAACGCGCTCAAGCATCGGCCGCTGATTAGCCAGGCCATGGTCGTGGGCGATCGCCGCCCGTACCTCGTCGCGCTCCTGACGCTGGACGAGGCTGCGGTCGGCCAGTGGGCCGAAGCGCGTGGGCTCATCGGTGAGGACCGGAACGCCCTGCTCGCCAACCCGGCGCTCCGGGCGGAGCTCCAGTGCTCCGTCGATGCGGTGAATGCCGAGGTGTCCCGCGTCGAGCAGATCAAGCGCTTCGCGGTGCTCGCACAAGACTGGAGCTCGGACACGGGCGAGTTGACCCCGACCCTCAAGGTGCGGCGTCAAGTGGTGCTAGAGAAATACGCGACCGAAGTCGACGCGCTGTACGCGGAGCACTGACACCGGCGGACCCTCGATCCTCTCTCCTGCGTCGGCCAGGGGATCACCAAGCCTCGGGCGGTGAGCCGCTGGAGCTCGCCTCCGGTTCGTCCTGACGGCTGATCGCCGGCCGTCTCGCCTCGCGAGAAGATCATCGGCAAGGTTCCTTTGCTGCGAGACGCCGCGCTCCATCGCAATCTCCATCCTTAGACTTGCGTCGACCGACGGTCGACGGTCCTTCATTACGTCCGTAGTTGTAAGCACTTACCGACCTCGCGACTGGACGCTGCCGTCTGGCACGCGAATTGGTATTCGCAAAGAGCTCAGACGGGAGACACCTAATCCTGTGACACGCAGCGACGCCGCGATCGCGCTCACTTCTTGGGGTTGGCTGACCCAATACTCGCCCCGCCCCGCCCCTGGCGTCTCCACGATGCTCGCAATATGAGCCGCGTCGGTGGAGAGGCGACCGAGGATAGACGCGTGCCCGAGGGTTCGAAGAGTGCCCCTTCCGTCTCGGAGACGCCGACCCGCCAATCTGGCCAGGAGAACGTTTTCGGCTTCACCGGCTGGCGGGTGGGCGGGATCATTCCCGATTACCCGTTCTGCGATCTGCGGCCCTACACGCCACGCTGGGTCTGGCCGCCGAGCTTCAAGCACACCGAGCAATACGCGCAGCTCCTTCGGAGCATCAGCGAGTCGGGAATATTCCTCCCCCTGCTCGTTCTCCCCGACGGCCAGGTGATCGACGGGCAACATCGATACGCTTGCGCGAAGGAACTTGGCCTAGAGAGCGTGCCGGTTCGGATCATCGACGTGCCCCTGCCCCTCGGGGAGGCCGACCAGCTTGCGATCGAGTACTGGGCGGTGTACGACGCCATCGCCAGACGCCACCTCACGAAGGCGCAGGCGACTGAGATGCTCTACGACCTCCTGCGCGGGCGGAACGAGGTGCAGGCGAAGCTCGCCAAGCTCGCGAACCTCAAGCGGGGCAACCGGAAGGCCGACACGCGGTCCGACCCGAGCCACCTGACCGTTAGAGAGCTGGCCTCGCGAGCTGGCAAGAGCCCGCGGTCGGTCGAGCGGGCCGTGACGGTCCTGCGGCATGCGCCACCCGAGATCCAGGCGCAATTGCGTAGCGGCAGCCTCTCGCTCGGCGGCGCTGAGCGCGCGATGAAGACGGCGCACGCCGCGGCGAACGACCCTGGCCAAGCCATCAGCGCGGAGTCGTCACAAGCCAAGCCTGTCGAGGCCGCGGCCGCCCTCAGCCGCTCGATCCCGAACGGTGCTTGCACGTCGATGATGGACACCGCGAAGCCGGGCAGCGTGCCTCCGGCTCCGACGCCTGAGGCCGAGGAGCGATCAGCGTTCTCATCCATGGCCGAAACGTTCGCCGACAGCGCAAGAGCGCTCGTTCGAAAGGCGCGCCCGTGGGATCGTGAGGCGCTCGAGCAACTCTCCCGCGTGCTGGGACGGATCGAGACCAGCCTCCGCGACGGCGGCGCAAGGGCGCGCGAGGGGTCCCGAAAGTGACTCGGCGCACCGCGCGCGCTCCCCATACGACCGACGACGACCCACTCACGCTCCTCGCCAGCGCCATCGACCAGAAAATCGAGCCGTGGGCGGTCGAGCGGCTGTCGCACTACCAGGCCCGCTGGGTATGGCCGCCGACCTTCAAGAACGGCCCGGAGTGGCAACCATTCGTCGAGGACATCCGGGCGACCGGGATCCGCGAACCGCTCATCGCTCTCCCGGACGCCCAAGTCGTCGATGGCGGGCATCGCCTGGACGCCGCGCGTGAGCTGGGGCTCGAGACTGTGCCGGTCCGGGTCCTCTCGCTGGAGATGCCTTTGAGCGACGGGGACCGGTTCGCCCTGGAGAACTGGGCCGTGATGCACGCGCTCGCACGCCGGCAGCTGAACCCTCACGAGATGCGCGCCTTGATCATCGACCTCGAGCACGCCGTCGTCGAGCTCCAGAAGGGCGGCGTGACTCTGCCCATTCACCGGAGTGGCCGCATCGCCAAGCTCGCCGAGGTTCTCGGCATGAGCGCAGCGCACGCGAAGCAGATACTCACCATTGCCCATCGCGGCTCGCAGGAACTCCAGGATCGGGTCAAGGCCGGCGCCCTCAGCGTGGACGCCGCCTACCGGATACTCACCGGCAGGATCGGCGAGGCCTCGACCGCGGCGAACGGAACGCCTCGATGGCAGCTCGAGATCGACCAGCTTGCGGGCGAGGCCACCGCCATGCTGTCGCTCTGCCTCGAGCACGCGATCGCAAGCGGCGCGCGTCGGCGAGACAGGGTCGAGGCAGCGCTCGCGCTCGAAACCGCGGCCGACGAGATGGCGCAACTCCGACGGACGGTGGAGGAGTGGTGCGACAGCGCGAGCTGACGACGGACAAGCCCTGGACGCCGATCCTGCGACGATTGACCCATCGCGACGTGTGGGGCCCGGCCGGCATCGCCCCGCTCCAAGCCTTCCGTCGCTCGGGGGCCGGCTACGTCGCACGCTGCCCACACCACCGGCCCGACACTCATCCATCCTTCGCCATGAAGGAGGGGCGGTTCGACGGCTATTGCTTCGCATGCCGCTACCGGGTCAGCTGGATCGACTCTGTCGCCCAGCACCTTGGCGTCACCGACCGCCGCGCGGCCTTCTGGAAGGCGATCGAGGTCCTGGCGGCGCGGGCGGGAATGCCGGTGCCGGCGCGGCGCATGGAACTGAACGCACCTGACGCCTTCGAGACGGCGGCGCGGTGGCTTCGCGCACGGCTCCTCGAGAACACGGCGGTGGCCAAGCGCTGCCGTGACTACCTGGTGCAGCGCGAGTTGATTGCCGACGTCCTCGAGCTCCTGCCGGTCGGGTGTCTGGCGGATCCCGCGCAAGTCTTTCCTGCGTTGCGGGCGGCCGGCTGTCTTTCGCGCGATATCGCAGCGACCGGTCTCACATACCGCTACCTGGCGCGTGCGCCGCTGGTTCTTATTTGCTCGGACGGCCAACGGGTAACGGGCTTCAAGGGCCGGGTGCCCGATCGCGGACAGAAGCGGATCCTCAATGCCAAGGGCTTTGGCGGGGAGCGGGAGCAGCGGTCGCTCTACTGCGCGGATCTCGCCCGCGAAGCGATCAAAGCGACGAAGCAGGCGTTGCTCGTCGAGGGCGAGTTCGACTGCCTCGTCTGGTGGTCGTGGGCGCTGAGCCGGGGCCAAGCGATCAACTGGGTCGCACTCGGGGGCACGTCGAAGCCCTCCTCGACGACGTTCAAGCGACTCCGCGAACTCGGCGCCGAGACCGTACTCCTTGCCCTGGACGACGATCAGTCCGGCCGCCTGGCCACGGCGGCTGCCGTGAGGTTTGCGTGGGAGGCAGGGCTCGAGCCTGCCGTCATCCAGATGCCGACCGGCTGCAAGGACCCGGACGAGGTCTTCCGGCGTCTTGGCCCGAAGAGCGGTCTTGAAACGCTGAGGTCCAGCGTTCGTAGCTCAGCGGAGTGGCTCGTTTGGCATTGGGCCGACCTCTACCCGCCCGACCGGGCGGACGGGGCGGCGCACATCATCGCCGACGCGCGCCGGACGGTAGCGTGCGCGCCCCCCGTCGCGCTCGCCACCATCATCACGGGCGTCGCGCACGTCCTGGGGGTCGAGACCGCGGTCGTTCGTGCCGACCTCCTCCGCGCTGCGGAGGAGGCGCGCCGACAGGTGGCGCTCCTCCAGTTCCAGCAGTGGGCTCGGGAGGTCCAGACGCTCAGGCCGCAGGACGTATCGGATGCGGTCGCGCGGGGTCACGCCATGCTCGAGGCCCTCCACGGTGGACGGCCCACGTGAGTGTCAAGGATCCGATTTCGGAGATGCTGGCGGCGGAGGCCGGCGCGTGGGTGACGATGGTGCGAAGCATCCTCGATTACTGCCTCGCCATCGAGAAGGTCCCACCGGACATTCGCGAGAAGCTGGAAGTCTACCGTCCAAACCTCGGGGAGTTCGTCGCGACCGGCGAGCAGTGCAAGGAACTCAGCCTGAACCCGGCACAGCTGAACCAGATCGTGCTTTTCATTCGTGACCCCTTAGATCACCAAGACATCCGGCGCGCCGCCAGGCTCGTCGGGCGTGAGCAGCGGCCGAGTCCAGCCCCCTTCTCACTGCTCAGCGCGATGATCGCGGCGCGACGCCGCCAGTCTTAGCGAAGCTGCCAATGAACAAGGCCTCCCAGCGCTTCGGCATCCAGGCGCTGCGGTCGTTCGGACTGCGCATCACCGAACTGGTCGAGATGTCACCGCAGTCGGCCGCGACCATCAAGCGGTACACCAAGACGGTCATCCCGGAGCTCAGGATGATGGTCGACGCCCTGACTCCGGTCCATTCCCAGCACCGGGAGGTGCTCACGGACTTCTGGGTGCGGATCATCGCCGAGAACCGGCAGATTGGTCCCCCGGTGCCGCATCGGCGGTTCCTCGACTTCTTCTGTCCCATCTGCCTGACACGGCCATCTTCGACCAATGGCCACACTCCGGTCCCGGACGAGGACGACTCCGATTCCGAGACAGACAGTGAACTCCAGATCGCCGGCGCGCCGCCGATTCGGGGACTCATACCAGGCAACCTGGAGGACGCGATCCTGAAGGGGACTGCTGCTTGCCAGGCCGGCGCCAACCCGTGCGCGAGCAGCGCCGCACGCTTCGCAGCGCTCGTGCAGCTCAGCCGCGTACGCCCCTGGGATGCCTACCGCTTCATTACTCAGAACGTGGCCCCCGACAAGTGGTGGATCCGGACCTGCATCGGCTGCGACAGGGCCTTCGTGAGCGAATCGCGCGCGTCTCGGAAGTGCCACAGCTGCGCCGGGAGGAAGGAGTATTAGCCCGCACCGGCCCTCCCCGCGCCGCCAGGGTCAGGGAAGCGCAGCCTCATGAGCCATCCTGATGCCGGCCGGTGGGATGTTCGTCCGACTACGTTGGTGGCATGAACGTCCCACGCGCTCTCCTGCTCGCGCTCGCCACGGCAACGCTCACCTCCTGCGCCTCGGCTCAAACTGGCTCGTTGATGCTCAGCGAGGAGGACAAGGACAGTATCCTGGCCGAAGAACTGGTGTGGCTCGACGCTGCGAGCCAGCCTCAGGCGCCGAAGTCCGCGGCGCCCAGGCCCATGGAGATCCTGGAAGCGCCGAAGCGGCCCCATCCCCTGGACCGGCGGATCACGCTTACGGCGGGCGGCGCTCCGCTGAATCTCCTGCTCTCGCGCCTCGCCGACCTGGCCGGCCTGCGGCTCGTGACCGAGCGAGAGGTAGCGGTCACAACGCCGGTCTCCGTCAACTTCCAGCGCCTTCCGATCCGGGAAGCGCTCGACGCGGTGCTGCCACCCCTGGGCCTGTCCTCGCGCGTCGACAGCGACTCGCTCGTCGTCTACGCCTTCGATACACGCGGCTGGAACATCTCCCTGCCGGTTATCTCGCTGTCCGCCACCACATCCATCACGAACGAAACCGGAGGGACGGTTGGCGTCACTAATCAGGTGAGCGACTCGACGAGGGCGCCGGCCGCAACGCTGGTGCGCAACGGCATCAACCTCGGCCCGCGAGCGGAGGTCACGACCAGGGTCACCAACATCTCGACCTGGACAGAGCTGGAGGCCGCAGTCAAGGCCATCGCCTCCAAAGACGGTACGATCGCGATCAGCCCCGCGCTCGGCCTCCTGACGGTACGCGACCGCCCGGACCGGCTCGGCGAGATCGACCGGTTCCTGGCGCGCTTCGAGGCCGAAGCTGCCCAGCAGATCGCGGTCGAGGTCCGGGCTTTCGAGGTTTCTCTCAGCGAATCGGACGGCTACGGGATCGACTGGTCACGCGTGTGGAAGTCGCTCGCCGGGGACACGGCGCCGATCGTCGCCGGATCGTTCGCGACGCCCCTGACGCTGCCGATCAGCCTGGGCCTCAACGAGCCGAGCGGGCTCAACCTCTTCATCCGGGCGCTGTCGACCCAGGGGAAGGTGAAGGTGCTGAGCCAGCCCTCGATCCGGCTTCTCAACGGCCACCCCGCTGTCATCCAGGCGGGTCGCGTCCGCGCCTTCGTCGCCGAGGCCTCGCAGACGGTCATGGGCACGGCGGGAACCTCAACGTTCGGTCTCAAGCTGGGCTCCGTCCAGGACGGCGTCATCTTGCCGCTCACCGCCCGCATCGTTCAGGACGAGGTCCTCCTCACCCTCGCGCCGATCCTTTCCCAGGTACGCGACATCCGAACGGTCACCTCTGGCACAACGAGCATCGAGGCGCCCGACGTTGACAACCGCGCGCTGCAAACGACCGTGCGGCTGCGGAATGGAGAGACGGTCGTGCTGGGCGGCCTGATCAGCTCGCCGGAACGCGACGAGCGGCTAAGGGCTTGTCACAAAATAAATGTACCATAGAATGGGAGCGCCGCCGGTAGTGTATCCCATGGATGGTGGCCGAAGCGGCGATCCGACGACGGTTCCGACTGATCGAGCGACATCTCGACGAA